>JAYVAS010000574.1:0-7166 GCA_043750895.1 Pseudomonadota bacterium | reverse complement strand
TCGACGTGCTGGAGATGGTCAGCTTCGGCGCCTTCGGCCGGGTGTACATCGGCGGGGGCGAAGAAGAGGTGGCCCAGGCCGCCAAGGCGGCCATCGCCGCCCTGGAAGGGTTTGACGGGCGCGAGAACGCCGGCCCCGGCGCCGTCTTCTACTAAGGGCCCGTCCGGAAACAACCGTGTCGCACCGAGGGCGTCGATGCGCCCCGAGACCAAGGAGCGAGGAGGAGAGCGACGCTACTCGACCAGGACCGCGCGCCCCCCCTTGCGGGGATCGGCGCCGGCGTCGACGCCCGACGCGGTGCGCACCACGGCTTGCACCGAGCAGAACGGCTTGGGGATCTCCCGGGTGACGTGGCCGGCGGCCTCCAGCTCGGCGCGGCCGGGAAAGCCCACCTCGATCGTCGCGACGTCGGGCATCCACTGGTGGTGCCAGCGCGGCATCGCGAGGGCATCGGTGACCGACAACCCCTCCCCCATCACCGCCTGAAGGACCTGGAAGGTGGCGGTGATGATGAACGGACCGCCACTGGCGCCCACCGCCATCACGGGGCGTCCCTTCGCGTCCACCACCACGGTGGGCGACATCGAAGACAACGGCCGCTTGCCGGGAGCGATGGCGTTGGCCTCCCCCTGCACCAGCCCGTAGGCGTTCGGCACCCCTGGGTTCGCGGCGAAGTCGTCCATCTCGTTGTTCAGGACGATGCCCGACTTCGTCGCGATGACGCCGCTCCCGAAGCCGGTGTTGATGGTCGTGGTGAGCGCCACCGCCATGCCGTCGCGGTCGATCACGCTGATGTGGAGGGTGCCGGCGTCGGCGGGCGCCGGGGCGGCCGTGGCGTAGTGGTCGGGCGGATACGTCCGGCCGGTGCAGTCGGCGCGGATCTGGTCCAGGAAGGCCGGGGAGGTCAAGGCCGCCACCGGCACCGGGGTGTAGTCGGGGTCTCCGCCGACCGCGGCGCGCTGCGCCATCGCGTGCTTGGCGGCCTCCACCTGGCACGGGAGCGTGGCCTCGCCGCGGGTCGCCCCCAGCATCTCCACCAGCGCGATCCCGCCGAAGCTGGGCGGCGGCGCCGTCCACACCGTGTGGCCCCGCCAGGCCACGGAGAGCGGCGCGCGTTCTTTCACCGTGTACGCAGCGAGGTCGCCGAGCGTCAGCCGGCCGCCCGCAGCGTTGGCGCTGTCCACGAGGTCCTGCGCCACCCATCCGGTCCGGAAGGCCGCTCCGTCACTGTCGCGCCACGCCTCCAGCGCCGACGCGAGCCCGGGCCGACGGTTCCCCTCGGCGAAGAGCCCGGGCATGGGTACCTGGAGCAGCGCCTCGGCGAGGTGCGAGCCGGTGGGGAAGCCCTCGCGCGCCTGGTCGATGGCCGGCGCCGCGATCGTGGCCAGATCGGCCCGGCCCCAGCGGCGGTGGAGCTCAGCGAGGCCGATGCCCTCGGCGGGGACGGCGACCGCGAGGCCTCCCTTGGTGCTGGAGCCGCCCGATCCGTACATGTCCCGGCTGGCCGACGCCGGCGCCACCTCCCGGAAGTCGAGGAAGCTGGCCTTTCCTTCCGGGGTCACCACGAGGGCGAAGCCGCCACCCCCCAAGCCGGAACCCGACGGCTGCACCACGCCCGAGGACAGCGCGGCGGCGATGGCGGCGTCCACGGCGTTGCCGCCCTTACGGAGGACCTCGGCGCCCGCCTCGCTGGCGAGCAGGTGGTCGGCGGCGACTCCGGCGCGGGGCCCGGGCGGGACCTGCACCGTCACCGGGTGACAGGCGAGAAGGAGGAGGGCGAGCATGGCGCTCCTCTACCCCGCCGACCTCACCGCGACGCCCACAACAGGAGCAGCAGGACCTGCACCGCCCAGAGGGGAAGGCCGACCCGGAGGGAGGACCGCGTGAGCAGCAGGAGCGGGAGCCCGCCTCCCACCGCGAGACCGGCGAGCAGCAACTGGCGGGTCTCGTCGGTGCGCAGCGACAGGGCCCGGTCGAGCGTCCCCTGGGCGTAGAGGGCCATGACGCCCTCGTCGCCGACCACGCCGGCCAAGGCACCCGCCCCGGCGACCACCACCCGGTGAAACCGCGGCTCGACGATGGGCAGGGACTCCAGGCCCATCGCGGCGAACTCGAGCCCGCCCCCGGCGATGACGAGCCAGGTGGCGACCGCCCCCAGCACCGGGACCAGCACCCGACCCGCCTCGAACGACGGACGCACCCGTGCGCCGTCCCCGCCGCCGACGAAGCCGACGGCTGCGCACAGCGCGCCCAAGGCGGCCACCTCGATCCCGCCCCACCCTAGCAGGAGCGGCGCGGCGCCGCCCGTCACCCCGATGAGCGACGCCCCGCTCGCCGCCAGCACGAGGCGGGCGCGGCGCCGGGGGTCGGGCTCACAGACCGCGAGGCCCAGCGCCACGAACACGTCCCCGAGGAGCGCGGCCGTGAGGACCACGCTCCACCACGCCCGAGGCTGGGTCCACCGCGTGCCCGCGTGCAGCGACCACGCGGCGAGGATCAGCGCCCCCGTCCACGGCGCGTCCCGCCCCAACGAGCCCAACGCCCAGGCAGGGTCCAGCACGTCGAGGCCGAACGCCGCCGCCACGCCCACCCCGACCAGGACCAGGACCAGGATCCGTCCCCGCGGGAAGGCCGCCACCGCCGCGATGATCACCGCCGCGGACCCCAGCACGATGGCGTTGCGCCAGAGCTCGGGCATCAGCGGTCTTCGCGGTCGACCACTGGGTTCTCGAGCCGACCCACCCCGGCGACCTCGACCACGACCCGGTCACCCGCCGCCAGCCGCCCGACCCCGGCTGGTGTCCCGGTGGTGACGACGTCGCCCGGCTCGAGGGTCATCACGCCCGAGATGAACTGGATCAAGGTGGGGATGTCGAACACCATGTCGCGGGTGTTTCCCGCCTGGCGGACGACGCCGTTCACCGTGCACCCGATCGAGAGCGCCGCCGGGTCCAACCCGGTGACCAGGTAGGGACCCATGGGACAGAAGCTGTCGAAGCCCTTGCCGCGGGCGAACACCCCGTCCTCCCGTTGGAAGTCGCGGGCGGTCACGTCGTTGAGCGCGGTGTAGCCGAAGACGTAGTCCATCGCCTCGTCGGCGCGCACGCGCCGGCAGCGCCGCCCGATCACCAGCGCGAGCTCGGCCTCGTGGTCCACCTGGGTGGTCCCGGGCGGGATCTCGATGGGGTCCGACGGCCCGATCACCGCGGAGGGGGCCTTGAGGAACAGCTTGGGCACCGCCGGGACGGGCTTGCCCATCTCGGCGGCGTGGTCGCGGTAGTTGGAGCCGATGGCGACGATCTTGGTCCCGGCCCAGGGGGCGAGGAGGGTGGGGGCGCGCGCGTGGCCGACCTCGCGCGGGGCCGCCCATGGCGGGCCGTCCAGCAGGACGACACCGTCCCCCTCGCCGTCCACGCGCGCCCACGCGGGCACCCCAGCGACGAGGACCCGCGCGTACCTCAACCCTTGACGTCCAGGGTCGCGAGGGCCTCGGACGGGTCGGCGAGGAACATCAACAGGCCGCGCCAGACCCACTTCTGCCAGAGGTAGTCGTCGATGTTGCCCTGGGCCACGGCCAGGTGGCACCGGGGCAGCTCGCCGCCGTAGGCGTCGGACAGCTCGGCGAAGATGCGCTCGAACTCTTCCTCGTCGGGACGGTAGCCGACGAAGAGCACCACGTAGCCGCGGACGAGCGAGCGGATGACCTTCCGCTGGTCGGGACCGAAGGCGCGCGCCTGGTAGTCCTTGTTGGTCAGCATCAGGGTGTCGGGCCGGTCGAGGTCCCCGCGCACCCGCACCACCACGTGGCGGGTGGCATCCGGCTCGGGGATCTTCATGTTGCGGTCGACGACGTCGAGGGTGATCCCGGCCTTGGCGGCCGAGGCCTCGAGGAGCCCGTCCAGGCAGGTCGAGAAGATGAGGGGGAAGTGGTGGAGGGCCGCCGCGTGCGCCGAGGAAGGCGCGAGCCCCGCGACCCCCACCCGTTCGCGGAGCAGCTTGACCAGCGCGTCGCGCCCGTTGGCGGACTCGTAGAGGGCGGCGCCTTCTTCGACCGAGGGGATCACCCCCTTCTGCTTCTGGCCCATCGGCGCCTTGGGCTTCTTCCAGCCCAGCTCCTTCGCGAGGTCGACCGGCTCCGGGTAGCTGGCGTTCGCCAGGTCCGCAGCCTCGGCCGCGAAGTGCGAACCCATGAACAGGATGCACTTCCCGTTGCGTACCGCTTCCATCACCTCGACAGGGAGAATCATCCAGCCTCCGTAGCGTTGAGGGCGGCATTCATCGCCGTCCGGTCGCGACATACTGCACCAACCTGACCGACCGTGAGCGATGCGACCCGAGAGCCGAGCTCGCCACACATCTTGGGGGACCAGCCCTTGAGCCAGCCGTAGAGGAATCCACCTGCGTAGCTGTCGCCCGCGCCGGTGGTGTCGCGCACCACCGTGGGGAACACCGGGATGTGCGCCGTACGACCCTCATGATGGACAAGCGAGCCTTCGCCGCCCAATTTCACGATGGCGTAGGGGACCCAGGATCCCACCACGTCCACCGCCGGGTACGCCCCCAACCCCGTGATCGCCTCGGCCTCCTCGCGGTTGAGGAAGGCGATGGTGACGAATTCACGAAGCAGCTTCTCCACGTCGTCCCGGATGGCGTGCGCCACGAACGGGTCGGCGCAATCGAAGGAGATCGGCACGCCGGCGGCCTTCGCGGCGCGCACCGCCTCCCAGGCCACGTCCCGCGAGGCGCCGGGGAGGAAGAGGTAGCCCTCGAAGTGGACCACCCGCGCGCTCCGGATCACGTCCGCGAACTCGGCGAGGACCCCGAACTGGCCGGCGACGCCGAGGTCGGTGAGCATCGTCCGCTCCCCGTCGCTGCGGGAGATCAGCGACAGGCACTTGCCGGAGACGGCCCCGGGGACGGTGCGGAGGGCGTGCGCCCCGCAGGCGGCCTCCAGGGACTCGCCGTAGAGGAGCCCGAAGCGGTCGTCCCCCACCTGACCGCAGTAGCGCGCGCGCGCGCCCAGGATCGCCGCGGTCGCCACCGTGTTGGCGCAGGAACCGCCGGCGTGGACGTCCACGCCGTGGTGGTGGAGCCGATCGTACACGGCGTGCCAGCGGGCGTGATCCACCAGCGTCATCTGCCCGCGCGATACCCCGAGCTCGGTGAGCACGGCGTCGTCGTCGATGCCGATGAGCGCGTCCATGATGGCGTTGCCGAGTCCCGCGAGTTCGATGGACACACTGCCTCCGTCTGGTCGGCCGCGCGACTATCGCGCTCGGGAAGGGGCCGCCACGCGTGGTAGTGTGCGTCTCGGTGACCGCGCGACTCCGCCAGTTGTTCCCCGGACTGCTCGTGAGCGGCGGCTTCACGTTGTGGTTCATCCTCCGCGCCGATTGGGCCGCGGTGGCGGCGGCGCTGCGGGGCGTGCACCTGGGCTGGGTGGGCCTGGTCGCCGTGGCCCTGTTCCTGGAACACGTCGTGCGCGCGCTCCGGTGGCGGGTGTTGGTGCGCGACGTCGCGCCGAACGCCACGACCTACCGGCTCTGGGTCGCCACGGTGATCGGCATGGGGTTCAACGTCGTGTTGCCCTTCCGCATCGGCGACTTCGTCCGACCGTGGTTGATCGCCCGGGAGCAACGGGTGTCCTACATGACGTTCCTGACCGTGGCCGTCATCGAGCGGGTCTTCGACATCTTCGGGTTGATGGGCCAGGTGCTGCTCCTCGGTCTCCTCGCCCCTGCCGACGCCGACGGCGTGGTGTTCTCACGGCTGCGCTGGGCCACGCTGTTCGGGGCGATGGGCCTGTTGGCGCTGCTGTTGTTCATGGCGATGGCGGCCCAGGAGGCCCGGACCCGCGCGGTGTACGAGGGGCTGGTCCGCTTCTTCCCCCGCCCGGTGCGTCAGCGGTTCCTCGAACTCTACACCGGCTTCTCGCAGGGGCTCCTCTGCGTCCGTAGCCGCTCGTCCCTGGCGATCGCGGGCGCCTGGTCGTTGTTGCACTGGACCAACGGCACGCTGGCCATCTGGCTCCTCTGCAAGGCCTTCGCGGTCGACCTCCCCTTCGTGGCCGCCGCGTTCACGAACATCACCCTGGCGGTGAGCGTCGGGCTGCCGCAGGCGCCCGGCTACCTCGGGGTGTTCCACACCGCGATCGAGGCGGCGTTGCGGGCGTGGGGCATCGACGCCGGCTTCGCGCAGGCCTTCGCCGTGCTCTTCTGGTTCGTGAGCTTCGTCCCGGTGACGCTCGCGGGCCTGGCCCTGTTCGCCCGCGAGGGCGTCACCGTTGCCACCATCCGCGCGCAGATCTCCGCTTGGCTCGCGCCCTCAGTCCCGGTTGGCCACCCCGGCGCCGGCGAAGGTCGCCATCTCAGCCATCACCCGGCAGATTAGCCGGATCGAGTCGATGGCCAGCACCGCGCCGGTCCCCTCGCCCAGCCGGAGATCGAGGTCGTGGAGGGGCTCCTTCCCCAGGTAGTGGCTCATCGCCCAGTGGGCGTTCTCGGCGCTGCGGTGCGACACGAGCAGGTAGGGCTTCACCCCGGGGTCCAGGATCGAGGCGACGAGCCCACCGGCCGTGGAGATGAACCCGTCCAGGACCACCGGTACGCGCCGCGCCGCGCCGCCCAGGCACAGGCCGGCGATGGCGGCGATCTCGAGGCCGCCCACGGCCGACAGGATCCCGATCGCGTCCTCCCGCGCCGGCCGATGGCGCGCCAGCGCCGCGTCGATGGCCGCCACTTTCCGCGCGAGTCCGGCGTCGTCGACCCCGGTCCCGCGCCCGGCGACCAGCTTCCCGGGCATTCCAGCCGCGGCCGCCAGCACCGCCGCCGCCGCCGTGGTGTTGCCGATCCCCATCTCTCCGGCGCCGAGTACGCCGACCCCGTCATCGGCCGCGTCCGCGGCGCACTGCACGCCCACCTGGACCGCGGCTTCGGCCTCGGCCCGCGACATCGCGGCCTCCCGCACCATGTTCCCCGTCCCCGATCGGATCCGGCGGGACAGGAACCGCGCCGCGGGCGTGTCCCCCGCGCCGTCCAGCGGCCCTGCCACGCCGACGTCCACCACGGTCATCTCGACCCCGTGGTGCCGCGCAAAAGCGTTGACCGCCGCGCCCCCCGCGAGGAAATTCATCACCATCTGCACCGTCACCGCGGACGGGTAGGGCG
>JAYVAS010000573.1:0-12594 GCA_043750895.1 Pseudomonadota bacterium | reverse complement strand
ACCCGTCGTCAGCGCGTTGTATTGGACCGCGTTCGACGCCATGACTCCGGCCTCGTGCTCGAGGTCCACCGAGTTCCCGTCAAGGTCGTTCGCCGTGGCATCGCGCTCGATGACCTCGACGGAGTTCTCGTCCGGCAGGTCCGTCGCGCCCGAGGTCGCGCCGTCCATCACCTCTCGGAGGAGGTCCCCGAAGGGGATCTCCTTGGCGAGGTACCCGGGCGTGTCGGCGTTGGCGAGGTTTCCGGCCACCAGGGTCGCCTGCGCGGCACGAAGGTCGAGGACGCGCTCGATCCCCAGGTTCACGCCGTCGAAGAGTTGCAACCCGCTGACAGGCATTTGGGGGCCTCCGCTCTCGCATCGGGCGCCCGTTCTCTTTGTTTAGCGGCGAGGCGAAAAAAACACGCCGGCGGCTCCTCACCGCGTCTGGGCGCGCCCCGCGATCCGGCCCTCGTACGCGACCTGGGCGTGGTTTTCGGCACGCAGGCGATCCCACATCCCGGCCGGACCCGCCGACGTGCTCGGTCCGGACACGTCGGCGGTCTCCCCGGACAACCGGTCGGCCACAAACGTGATCCAATCCCGAAAGCCCGGATCGAGGGCCTCCTTCGACGCGGTGCGCGCCGCCAGCGCTGCCAGACCGGTCGACCCCTCGCGGGCGTAACAGGTGGAGAGCAACGCCAGGTTGGCCGCGGTCCCGTAGGTCGGCTCCTTCACGGCCGTCGCCAGATCGGGCAGGGCTCGCGCGCAATCGCCCTGCTCGGCGTCGAGGACGGCGCGGGAGGCGCGTCCTGCCCCCGCGGTGGCCGGCACCGCGCTCGCGCCCTCGAACGCCGCGCGGGCACGCGCATGATCCCCCCGGTGTTCGTAGACCGTCCCTTCGATGAGCAGCAGCTCCCCGAGGACGGCGGGCTCGACCGTGCGGGCGGTACGCAAGAAGGACACCGTCTCGAGGGCCTCGTCGTCCTCACCGAGCGCCGCGTACAGCCGCGCGAGGCCCAGCGTGGTGGCGCGATCGTCCCGTCCGTCGCGGCCTTCGACCGACCAAACGTCCTGGGCCAAGGAGAGCGCCTTGCGCGGGAGACCCAGCGACAGGTAGGCGTCGGAGAGGGCCCGCAGCGTCTCCGGGTCCCGCAGGAGCGGGAGGAACTCCGGACGCCAGATGGCCTCGTAGAGCGAGACGGCGTCGACGACCCGGTCCTGCGCGAGCAAGCGGTCCACGCGCGCGACGAGGGTGTCGAGCAGGCGTCTCCCCGCCGCCCCCTCCGGGGAGAGGCGATGCCGGGCGAGCAGGAGTGACCACGCCTCGATCGCCGAGCGATCGTCGCCCAGCGCAAGCTGGACCTGTGCCGCGAGGTGCAGCGAATCGGCCCCCTCCGGAGTGTACTCCGACCCCGCGCGCTCGAGCAGCGGAACGAACTCGCTCCACTTGGCGGTGCTCTCCCGGAGGAGCGAGAGCAGCCGGCTGCGCGCCCGGCGCAGCCCGAGCTGCTCCGGGGTACCGCCGGTCCCCTCACCGAGCGACATGCTGGCTTCCTTCAGGTTTCCCGTAGCGATGTAGGCGTCAGTGAGCAGAAGCCGAGCGGTCACGTCGCGCGCCGGGTCGAGCCGCCCCACCGCGGCCGCCAGCGCAGTCTGCGCCTCCGCCGGGCACATGTCCTCCAACATCAGCGCACCGGCCAAGACCAGCGGTTCGGCTCGCCCGGTCGAGACCGCCAGCGCCCGACCGACCGCGGCCCGGGGCGGCGAGCCAGTGGCGAGCGAGACCACCCCGATCACTTCGAGCACGGCGTCGTCCGGCGCGCCCATCCGCCACGCCGCGTCGGCGGCCTGCAGCGCCTCGGAGTACCGGCCGACCGACAGCCACGCAGCGGCCCGTTGGATCGGGACCTCCCACCCCGCGCCCCCGCTCTCGGCGGCGGCACCGAAGTAGTAGGCCGCCTCCCGGGCGTGCCCGAGCTCCCGGAACAAGGCGCCGAGTTTGTACGAGAAATAGGCCGTCTCCTTGGCGGTGCGGGCCACCCAGGTGCGTTCGCGCCAGGTGGCGACCTGTTCCCAGTCGACGGTGGCGGGCTCGGCTTTGGTCCACCGCGGGAGCGTCGGGGTGTAGTCCGCCGGCTTGATGCCGTACCGCATCTCGGCGCCGACCAGCGGCTCCAGCGGGAGCCGAACCCGGACACAGGTGGGCGCCTCCACCTCGCCGCTCAACAGCGCGGCGATGGAGGGAGCGTCGATGGCGGCGAGCGGGGTGTGATCCCCACCGGCTCGCACCTCGACCACGAGGGTGGTGTCGTGCCGATCCACCTGGAGGTGGGTGGCAGGATCGTCCAGCGCCACGACCACCAGCCACGCGCCGCCCAGGTCGGATGCCCGCGCCGCGCGCATGCCCGTCACGGTCGGCTCCGAGACCTGCGCCCGCAGGTCGACGGTGTTCGCCCGCACCAGAAACTCGGCCTGGCCGGGCTGCGCGGCCGGGAGCACCTCGACTTCGGCGCCCTCGCTGATGCGCATGACCAGGGAAGGTGTCGTGGGAATGACGACCGATCCGGTCCGGTCACCCCCGGCGTAGGCGAGTGCGAGCAAACAGGCCCACATCAGTACACCAGCTCGAGGCCGGCCCCGAGCCGGACTGCAGAGAAGTTGAGCCCCTCGGTGTTGGCGAGGTTCAGGTGGGGGACCGACGCGCGGTAGCCCAGGCCGATCACCACGTCGAGCCGACGCGGGCCCTCGTCGGGCGCGTGCAGACTCCGGGAGACCATGTCCGTCGCGATGCGCGCTTCGGCCTCGAAGGTCAGCCCGAACTTGCCACCGGACTGGGCCACGTCGGCGTAGGCCGGATCATCGGGCGGCGCCTCGCTGGGCTCCGCGAAGACCAGGTAGGAAGGCCCCACGCCCACTCCCAGCGACACGGAGCCGGCATGGACGTCGTAGAACACGGGGGCCGAGATCGGCAGGTACATCAGCCAACTGGAGGCCGTGCCTTCTGTCCCGTCGAGGGTGAACCGCTTCCCCGCGCGGCGGTGGTAGCCGACACAGACCCGGAGGCGAAATCCCTTGACCAGGGGCAGCGCCGCGGTCAGCTCACCTCCCAACCCCTCGGCGGTGTACGCCGAAACCAGCCGCGGGTCCTGGAGCGCTTCCCCCGAGAGGCGGGCGCCGATCGACGCTTCGAGCTCCGGTTCGCCGGCCTGGGCGACGGGAACCATGAGTGCCACGACCAACAGAGTGCACATGCGACCATCCAACCACCCCCGTTGCATCGGTCGCTCGGGCCACTTGTTTAGGGGGCCTCGGAGACGTCGCGCGTCGAGCGCCCGAGCGGCGGCGACCCCCACGAGGGTCGCGGCGTTCGGGATCAGCGACCGCCTGCCCCCACCGGCTGGGGGCTGGCTACGTACTGACGCGCCGCCCGCCGACGGGCCGGGAGCGTGTCGATCTGCTCGCGGACCGTCGCGGCGGCGTCGGCGATGGTGGTCGCAGCGCGTTTGAGGCGAGCGAGCGCCTCGGCGCGCTCGACGTTGGAGAGCCCGGGCGCGAGCCGGATGACCTCGTCCGAGAGATCTCCCAGCTCGCCCACACGATCGTGCTCACCGCGTGAGACCCGCCACGCGATGGTGTCGATCCGGGTGCACCAACGCTCGAACTCGGACAACCGGCTCACGACGCCTCCGCGATTTCATTGTCACGAATCGCCACGGCCTGGACCCAGGTCTCGTGCATCATCCGGGTCACCTGCTCGACCTTCGCGAGCAGCGCGAGGTCTCCGGTGCGGCCCACGCTCAGGAGCTGGTGCAGGCACCAATTCCAGGTGTTGGCGAGTGGCACGGTCACCTCCGGCGCCTCGGAGTGGTCGAGGGCCGAGAGGAGCTCGATGAACACGGCCCGCGTGTGGTGGAGGGCGGCGTTGCGCCGCGCACGATCCCCGGAGAGGATGGCCTCGCGGGCCACCTCTTCCTTTTCCAACGCCTTCTCGAGGAGCATGACCAGGATCTGCTCCGGGGGCGCGGACTCGATGCGGTTCCGGCTGTACGCGGCGATGCCTTTCATGGGATACCCGGTCAGGAAGAGCTGTCGGAGCTGCTATCGGTGCTGGGAAGGAGCGCGGTGAGGGCCTGTTGGCCCGCCTGCAGGCGCGCGAGCGTGAGTTCCATGTTCAGGAACTGCGCGTTGAGCCGCTCCTCGTACTCCAGGAGGTACTCGTCGAAGGCGTCGATCCGCTCCTGGGTCGTCGCCATCGACTCGACGATGGACGCATCCCGCGCCGCGAGCAGGCCCGTCTCTTCGTCGTTGACGATCGTCAGGGTCTCGCGCAGCCGGTTCAGAAAGCTGGCCGAGATGTCCAGGTCAGCGTCCTCGGCGATGTCGACCGTGAAGAAGTCGATGACGCCCTCGTAGTCCGTCTCCAACATCTCCCGGAACTTCTCCTCGTCGAACTCCATCTCGCCCGACTGGGAGGAGGTCACCCCCATGTCGGCGAGCATCTTCACCGTGCTGCCGTCTTCGTAGAAGCCGGTCAGCGCGGCCTGCATCTGGGATTCGATGCGGCGCACGAGGCTCTCACCGACGAACGGCCCCTTGATGTCCTCTTCGGGGTCGAAGACCTTCTGCTGGTCGATGTAGGAGATCACCGCGTTGTAGGCGTCCACGAAGGCCTGGACCTTGGCGACGACGGCGTCGTCATCCTGGGCCACATCGACCACGACCGGGGCGGTGGTGACCTCCTTGATGGTGAAGGAGACGCCCTGGATCGCCTTGTCGATGACGTTGTCGTCGTCGGTGATGGTCACGCCGTTCACGGTGATCGACGCGTCGGTCGCCGTCGACGTCTGGGTGAACGTGGGCGCGGTCCCGGTGGCGCCGGTCAGCCCCGAGGTGTCGACCTCGATGGAGCTGGCGGCGCCGGTGGCGTCCCCGACCAGGACCATCCGGTAAGGTTCGGTGGGATCCCCCGTGTCCATGATGTACGCGGTGATCCCGTCGACCTGCTCGTTGATCGCGTCGACCACGTTCTGGAGCGAGGTGTCGTCTTCGCTCAGGGTGATCTCGGTCGCCACGCCGGCGTAGGTGATCGACAACACGCCGCTCGGGAAGGCCCCGTCGCTGTCCTTCTGGGCGTACCCCTGCGAGACCTCCATCTCGTTGGACGCGAGGGCGTTGACCTGGACGTCGTAGGAGCCCATGACCGCGTCGCCGGCCAGGGTCACGGTCACGGCGCTCTCGTCGTTGCTCGTTCCGGTGAGGGAACGCAGCTCGTCGGCCGTGTCCATCGCCTCGAGCGCTTCGAGGAAGGTGTCGATCCGGTTCGACAGCCCGGCGAAGGCCTCCTGCGCCTCCTCGGCCTCCGCGAGATCTTCCTCGAGCAACGACTTCGGGATCGCAGCCGCGGACACGAGGGAGCTGACGATCGACGCGGTGTCGAGGCCAGACACGATGCCGCCAACGGCGAGAGACACGATCACCTTCCCGGTAGAGAGTAGTGCGCCTCCTCAGTACGGACGGGCGCCGCAAACCTTTAGGCTGCGGCGCGCCATCCGAAGCCCGCTCCGCTGCGCCAGCCACGCCCGCCTCTCCGTTGGAGGCGCGCGGGCGGCCAGCGCGCCGATCAGCGGAGTAGGTCCGTGACCGACTGGTTGATGTCCTTCGTCTGCTGCAGGATCGCGGTGCCAGCCTGCTGAAGGATCTGGTTCTGCGAGAGCTGCGCCGTCTCGTAGCCGAAGTCGGCGTCTCGGATGCGACTCTCCGCCGCCTGGGTGTTCTCCGAGTAGATCTCGAGGTTGTTCAACGCCGATCCCAACCGGTTCTCGATGGCACCGAAGTTGGCTCGGTAGCTCGAGACGGAGTCGATGGCGTCGTCGATCGCGTCCAGCGCGGCCGACGCACCCGTGGACGAGGCCAGGCTCACGGAGGTGGTGTCCACCCCGAGCGTGGTGGCGGTGATGTCGCCGAGCGAGATCGTGACGACGTCGTCCGTGGTGTTGTTGACGCCCGCCTGCACGTTGAGCTGGGTCAGCGTCCCGTTGGAGAGCTGGTTGCCGTTGAACTCGGTGACCTGCGAGATGCGGTTCACTTCGTCCGACAGCGCGACGAACTCCGTCTGGATGTACCCGCGCTGATCATCGTCGAGGGTCTCGGAAGCGGACTGGACCGCCAGCTCGCGCATGCGGACCAGGATGTCGGCGACTTCCCCGGCGGCTCCTTCCGCAACCGCGATGATCGAGACACCGTCGTTGATGTTGCGCATCGCGACCATGGCCGATTGCGACGACGCGCGCAGGTTCTCCGCGACGCCCAACCCGGCGGCGTCGTCCGCGGCCCGCGAGATGCGGAGCCCCGAAGAGATACGCTCAAAGTTGCGCGACAGGGTCCGGGTGGTCTTGTTCAGCTCGTTCAACGCGTGGTTGGCCGAGGTGTTGCTTTTCACGGTCAAAGGCATGAGGAGGTCTCCAGGAAGGGAACTGACACCGCCTTCCGGGCGACGTCGATTCAGGTCTCTCTGCAGCGGGCTCAACCTCCCGCGCATCAATCGAATCGGTCGGAGGCGGTCCCGATTGAGCCGTGGGAGACAAAAAAAACGCCCGAAGGCGAAAAAAGGGCTCGATCGCAGGCGGCCGAGGCGAAAGAGCGCCGTCAAAACGCGAAAGGCGCCCGGGACCTGGTCCCGGACGCCCTGGCGCGACGCGCCTTCGTACTACTGGAGGAGCTGCTGGGCCGACTGGTTGAGCGTCTTCGCCTGCGACAGGATCGAGACACCGGCCTGCTGCAGGATCTGGTTCTGCGACAGCTGCGCCGTTTCGTACCCGAAGTCCGCGTCCCGGATGGCGCTCTCGGCCGACTTGGTCGTCTCCGAGAAGGTCTCCAGGCTGTTCAGCGCCGACCCGAGGCGGTTCTCCACGGAGCCGAAGCTCGAGCGGTAGGACGAGACCGAGGCAATGGCCGCATCGATGTTGGTGAGGGCAGTGCTGGCGCCGGAGGAGGTGCTCAGGTCCACAGCGCCCGAATCGACGCCGAGGGTCGCGGCGGTGAGGTCGCCGAGGGTGATGGTGATCTGGTCGTTGGCCGTGTTGTTGATGCCGACCTGGACCGCGATGGTCGAGAGCGTCCCGTCCGCCAGCATCTGGCCGTTGAACTCGGTGGTGGCGGCGATCCGGTCCACCTCCGCCGTCAGCTCGCTGAACTCGTCCTGGACGTAGACGCGCTCGTCGTCGTCCAGGGTCTCGGAAGCCGACTGGACCGCCAGTTCGCGCATACGGATCAGGATGTCCCCGACCTCGCCGGCCGCGCCTTCCGCGATCCCGATGATGGAGTTGCCGTCGTTGATGTTCCGGGCTGCCACGTCCGCCGACCGGTGGGCGGCGCGGAGGTTCTCCGCCACACCCAACCCGGCCGCGTCGTCAGCAGCCTTCGAGATGCGGAGGCCGGAGCTGATGCGGGCGAACGACCCAGCCAACTCGCGGCTGGTCTTGTTCAAGGCATTCAGGGCGCCGGTGGCGGCCGTGTTCGTCTTTACGGTGATAGCCATGCGAAGTTCCTCTCTCTGTAGGCGCCGTGAAGCGCCGGTTTGCTTGGGTGCTTGGGTGGGCCGGTATTTCCGATCCAAACACTATTGCGGAACTTCGGGGGAAAGCCATTAGGCCCCCCGCGCAATTTCTTTCACAATAGATCGAACAAGGTCCGCGACGTCGTCGATGAGGCCACCTGCAACGTCGCTTCGTAGGCGCCCTGCAGCTCGTTGAGCAGCATGTAGGACTCGGCGGCGTCCACCGAAGCGACTGCGCTGAGGCGCTCGTTCAGGATGACGCCGAGACTGTCTGCGATCTGGGCTGCGTCGTCGGCGAGGTTCATCTCGGTGCCAGCCCGCGAGCGCCAGGTCGAAACCTGCACGGTCGCCTGGTCCAATTCACCCAACGCGTTCGACACGCTGGTTGCGTCGTCGGACTCGAGCGCGGTCGCCAGGCTGTCGATGACCGCGAAGATGTCGACGTCGCCTTGGAACACCTGAGAGCCGTCGAAGCCCGAGGTGACCCAGCGATCCTCCCCGACCTGGATGTTGGGCTCGTCGGTGGTGCCCTGATAGGTTCCGGCATCATCGAAGGAAGCCGTCGCCCACCCGGTGCCAGAGAATACATAGCGCCCGCCGATGTCGGTGTTGGCCGCATCCACCAACGCATCGTAGAGGCCGCGGACTTCCACGGCAGCCACGGCGCGCCCATCGCTGTCCACGGTGTCGCCCGCCATGGCCACCGCGATCTCGCGCGCCCGGATGACGAGGTCGGACACCGACGACAGTGCCCCATCGACCACCGCGAGCACGCTGTTCCCCATTCCGGCGTTGGCGGCGTACACCGTCTGGTCGCGCACCGACGCGTCGAGCCGGTGGATCTCGGAGAGGACGGTGGGGTCGTCCGAGGGCCGATTCACGCGCAGACCGGTGATCGCCTGCTCCTGCGCCTTCCGCAGCTCCGACATCTGCCGACCGGTGGTGCCGTGGAGGAAATCGAAGAGACCCATGCGCGTGGCTCGAATCATGGTCAACCGCCCATCGAGAAGAGGCTGGCGAGCATTTCGTTGGCCGCGCTGATCACCTGCGCCGCCGCCCGATACGCGGCCTGGTACTCGATCAGCCGGATGGCCTCCTCGTCGGTGTCGACCCCGGCGACTGCGTCGCGCATGGCGTCGAGGTCCTCGAGCAGGCCCTGCTGGTTGTCGGCATCGGACTCGGCGCCGGCCACGTCGTTGCCCACCTGACTGAGCAGATCGGACACCGTCTCCAGCCCCGTCCGGGTGGCACCTCCGAAGTTGGCTCCGCCTTCGAAGTCGATCATCGTCAGGAGGTTGGTCGCGTCGCCCGGATCCGCCGATGAGCTACCGGCCAGTGCGAGCAGGTCCGGGTCGGCGAGCAGGCTCTCGTCCATGGCGATCGAGGCTGCAGAGCCTTCGGCGGAGCTGGGTGCCACGAAGAAGACCCCGCCCGCCACCCCGTTGGCGTCGAAGCCCGAGGCGTGCGCGGCGTTGAAGCTGGTGATGAGGTCGAACGCGAAGGTGTCGAGCGCGTCCAACCAACCGTCGGTGGTCTCCCGTGCGGAGAGGATCCCCCCGAGCTCGCCCGCGATGTCCGCGTTCACCGAGATCTCGGAGTTGTCCATGGAGACCGTCAACACCGGGGCGCCGTCGGCATCGGTGTCCAACGCGACGGTGCGCGCGGTTGGACCGGAGACCACCGCGTGTCCACCGATATAGACGGTGGCCTGTCCATCGGCCGCGAGCTCGACCGTGGCCCCGATGGCCTCTCCCAGCGACCGCACCAACTGGTCCCGGCGGTCGAGCAGGTCGGTGGGACCGACATCGGCCCCGGCGCGTCCGATCGCCGCGTTGAGGCCAGCGACCTCCATCAACATCGCGTTCACCTCGTCCACCCGCGGCGCCAGGCCGGCGTCGATGCCATCGATGTTCGCCTGCAGGCCCGCCGCCGTGCGGCTGATCGTTCCGGCCAGCGTGTTTCCGGCGTCCGTGACGCCGCGGCGCATCGAGGGGTTGGAGGGGTCGGAGGTCAGGGAGGTCAGCGCGTCGAACAGACCACTCCACGCCTCGGAGAGGCCGGTGGCGGTGGTCTCGTTGAACCAACTCTCCGAGAGATGGAGGCTCTCGAGGCGGGCCTGAGCCGCGGCTTCATTGCCGGCGGCCGCGACCAGCCGCATCCCGAGGAGGCGATCCGTCGCGCGGCTGATCCCGGTGACGTCGACGCCCCCGCCGAGGTGAACGCCGGCTTTGGTGATACCGTCGCTCTGCCGGGTCTGAAGGGTCTTGCGGGAGTAGCCGACGGTGGTGGCATTCCCGACGTTCTGGCTGGTGACCTCGATTCCAGCGCTGGCGGCCTGGAGCGCCTTCTGCCCCACGCTGATGGCGCTGAGAACGCTCACGTGGCGTCCCGGAGCCGCGCCATTCGCGTGTAGGTCGCGGGGCGCGCCGCCGGGAGCAGGGTGTCGAGCGCAGCCATCACCGCCCCACCACACGCGCGGATGCGGAGGTCGAGGTGGCGGACCCGGGCGGCGATGGGCCCGAGCGGGCGCCGAACATCGGCGTTCCCGCGCGCCACCACCTCGGCGAGCGCGATCTGAATCTCGGCCCGCTGGGCGGTCGCGGCGACGAGCGCCTCGGCATCCACCGTACGGGCCGCGTGGAGCTGCGCCTCGGCCGCTGCGAGCCAGGCATCCCCGAGCTCGGTCGGGGTCATGCGAGCTCCAGGAGCAGCGCGTCGACGGTGGCGGCCAGGTCAGCCGCCGTGCCGATGGTTCCGGCGGCGAGCTCGGCGCGGATCCGCGCGACGACGTCCGGGCGTACCCCGGTGCGCCCGATCTCGGCCTGACCCGCGAGCGTCGCGTCCGCCGGCCCCGAGAGGCGAACCGAGGAGGCCGGCGCTGCCGACGCCTGGTGGGGCGTCGGCAGGGATCCGCGCGGCGTGGTTCGCGCCTGCATGGCCGGGAGGGAGTGAGCGGGTACGCGCATGGTGGACCTCGGATCTTCCTCCGCATCGGGCGCTGACGGCGCGGGTTGAGCGCCTCATCACACCTTTTCTCGCGCCCCCTTCCGCCGGTCGCGCGCGCGTACCGGGGAACGTCGATCGGAGTCCGAGATCAGCGCCCCAGCGGAGCCCGGTTGCCCCGCAACCAGTCGGCCGGATCCACCGGGGTGTCGTCGTGACGGACCTCGAAGTGGAGGTGCGGCCCCGTCGACCGTCCGGTGTTGCCCACCGCGGCGATCTCGTCGCCGGACTTCACCGCCTGGCCGACCTCGACCTGTACCGTGTCGCAGTGTGCGTAGCGGGTCTTGAAGCCGTTCCCGTGGTCGATGACCACGAGGTTGCCGTAGCCGCCACGGGGACCGGCGTACACCACCCTCCCCTCCCCGCTCGCGTGGATGGGTGTCCCGGTGGGAGCGCCGAGGTCGATCCCGTGGTGGGTGCGCTGCGTCCCGTCGATCGGGTCTTTCCGGACGCCGAACCCGCTGGTCAGACGGGCGATCGTCTCCTCGCCCCTGCCAGCCCCTGCGGGGTGTACGTGGGACGCCGTCGGGCCGGCAGGCTCGGTGCCCCCCGGCAGGTTGCGGGACAGTCCGTCCAGGGACCCGCTGCGCGCGATCTCCTGGCCGATCTGCTCGTCCAGGAAGTCTGCGAACATGGCCACCGGCCCGTCGGAGAGCGGTCCCTCGGTGAGGGTCGATCGCAGGGTCTTGGCGAGGAAGCTCGCCATGAAGGTCTCGAACCGGTCAGCCACCGTGCCCGTCGGAGTCATCACTGCACCAGGATCGGCGCATCTACCGCGCCCGCCGCTTTCATCGCCTGGATCAGCACGATCACCTGTCGCGGCGTGGCGCCCATGTCGTTGAGCGCGTTGACGATCTCGCCCATGGTGCCGCCCTTCAGCGCCGTGATCTTCCCGCCCACCTCGGCCACGGACACCTCCGTCTGCTCGACCACCTTGGTCTCGCCGCGGGAGAGCGCCCCCGGCTGACTGACCTGCTTCTCCTTGCGCACCTCGACGGTCAGGCCGCCGACCGTGACCACCACCGGGTGGACCACGATCTCGGCGCCCATCACCAGCGCGCCGGTGCGCTCGCTGACGACGATGCGGTCAGGGGCCCGCACCACGACATCCAGCGCGTTGACGGCAGCCACGAACTCGATCTGGCGACCGAGCCACTCGTCGGGGATCGCGACTTCGACCACGCGGCCGTCCCGGGGGCGGGCACACTCGCAGCCCATGCCGGCGTTCACCGCCTCGGCGAAGCGGACCACGGTCGTGAAGGACTCTTCCCGGAGCATCCAACGGATGCTCACCATGTTCTGGAAGTCGGTGCGGGGGTCGGGTGGGAGCTCGCGCTCGACCACGGCCCCGCCCGGGACGAGGCCCACGGTGGGGTGGTTGAAGGTGACCGACTCGCCGGCGTTGCTGACCGAATAGCCGCCCACGATCACCGACCCCGTGGCGGTCGCGAAGGGCTCGCCGTTGAGCGCGGTGAGTTGGGTGGCCAGCAGGGTCCCCCCTTCCAGGGACTTGGCGTCTCCCATGCTGGCGACCTGTACGTCCAGGCGCATGCCGGCCATGGGGTTCGACGGCAGCTCGCCGGTCACCATCACCATCGCGATGTTCCGGGACTTGATCTGCTCCGCTACCACCGGCACGCCGAGGCCGCGCATCATCTTGGCGATGCTGTCCACCGCCACCGGGTTCTGAGGGCTGTCACCGGTCTTGTTGAGACCGACGACCAGGCCCACCCCGGTGAGGGTGTTGGTCCGAACCCCGTAGATGTCCGCGATACTCCCGACCGGGGAGGCTACGGCCCACGAGGACACGAGGCTAAGCCAGAGGAACCACATGCCAGCCCATCGGTCGATGCCGACGGGGGTTTAGGCCGGAGGCCGGAGGGGGGAGGCGGAGGCCGGCCCCGGTTCGGATGTAGCCTTCCACCAGGTCTTTCTCCGGTCTCCAGTCTCCAACCTCCGGCCTCCAGTCTCCAGTCTCCAGTCTCCGGCCTCCGGCCTCAGATCACTGGGTCTGGTCGCGGAAGTGCTCGATCTGGTTGACGATGTCGGCCGCCGCC
>JAYVAS010000572.1:0-4926 GCA_043750895.1 Pseudomonadota bacterium | reverse complement strand
GGCGGACCATCCGGGTCGACGCCGAAGGCGGCCGGGTCGACAGCGGCGGTTTTTTCCTCGGCGGTGCGGTCGGACACCGCGCGCGGATCGGGGCCGGGGTGCGGATCGGATACGGCGTGGCGGTGCCCAACGACGTGTTGCTGGTGGCCCCTGCCGATGACCTGCTCCGGTATGTGCCCCCGGAGTCGGAGGGCACCCTGACGGTCGTGGACGGCGCCGCAGTCCCGGTGAAGCGATGAGGGCCGCGTGGGGCCCGCTGGGGCTGCTTCTGGTCGGCGGCTGCTGCTCCGACGTTGCGCCCGTCTGGGAGGTACCCGGGTCGCTCACCCTCGCGCCCGACGCGCGGGTGGAGCAGACGCTCACTGCGTGGGCCTCGGACGACGGCGAGATGCAGTTCGCGGTGACCGCCGGGCCGGGGGTGCTGGCGCAGGTCGAGGGCGACACCCTGGTGATCGTCGCCGAGCAGGGGTTCCTCGGCACCACCGAGCTGACCCTCACCGCGATGGATGCGTGTGATCACGCGGCGTCGGTCGTGGTTCCCGTCCTCGTCTCCACCGACGGCGGCACGGTCACCGGGGATTGCCCGACCCAACTTCGGTACGCCGACCGCGGCGGGGTCGACGCGGTCTACGTGGCTGGCTCCTTCAACGACTGGGATCCCCGCGCCACGCCGATGGTGTCCAGCGACGGCGTGTGGTCGGTGGATCTCGCGCTCCCCCCGGGCAACCATCCCTACAAGTTCGTCGAGGTCGACCTCGTCGACGGTACCGAGGCGTGGGCCTGCGATCCCGCCGGCGACTACGTCCAATGCGACGAAGGGTACACCTGGGACCCGTCGTGCCCCCTGGGAGGGCCGAGCTGCAACAGTCTTTTGGTAGTCCCTCCGTGTGGGCCACCGGTGCTGACCGTCACTCGCCTCGCGGTGGATCGGGAAGCCAACACCATCGACGTGGACGTCGCGGTCGAGGGGGAGGTCACCGAGCCGGTCGCCATCGTGGACGGAGAGCTCGCCGCGGGGTGGACGGGGTCCGGGTTCTCCCTGTCCCTGTCAGGCCTCTCGGAGGGCAGGCACACGCTGCGCTTCGCGGCCAGCGGCCCGGGCGGCGTTGCCGAGCCGGTGTACCTCCCGGTGTGGCTGGATGACACCGAATGGGCCCGGGGCGTCATGTACTACGTGTTCGTCGACCGCTTCGCGGACGGGGACGCCACCCTGAATCGTTCGGAGGGCACCTCCACCGAGACCACCGACTACGCCGGGGGCGACTACCAGGGCGTCATCGACCACCTCGACGACCTCGCGGACCTCGGCGTCACCGTCCTGTGGCTCACCTCGCCGCAGGACAACGCGGCCGGGGCATGGGACGGGTCCTGTGGCGCCACCTACTCGGGTTACCACGGATATTGGCCCTCGGACGCCTTCGCCGTGGAGGAGCACTTCGGGGACGCCGCCACCCTCCACACCCTCATCGACGAGGCCCACGCCCGTGGGATGCGGGTCCTGACCGACTGGGTGGCCAACCACGTCCACGTGGACCACCCCTACTACACCGCGCATCCCGAGTGGTTCAATCCACCGGCGGTGTGCGGCGACGCCAACAATTGGAACGACATCCCCGAGACCTGTTGGTTCGACGACTACCTCCCCGACATCCGCTACTACGACGCCGACCCGCTGGTGCAGATGGTGGACGACGCCATGGCGTGGGTGAGCGACTACGAGTTGGACGGGTTCCGCGTGGACGCGGTGAAGCACATGCCACACAGCGTGTACTTCAACCTCGCCAGCCGGGTGCGCAACGAGGTCGAGTACGTCGATGTCGGCGGCGATGAGGACTTCTACACCGTCGGCGAGACCTACTCGGGGGATCGGGCGCTGATCGTGTCCTACGTGAACGCGCAGGAGTTGGACGGCCAGTTCGATTTCCCGCTGTACTGGGCGATCGTGGCGGCGTTCGCCCGCGACGAGATCGGTCTTTCCAACGGAGAGGGTTCGTTGCAGGACACCGTTGCCGATTCCGAGTCGGCCTTTGCCGGTCACCTGATGTCCACGTTCCTGGGCAACCACGACGTGGCGCGGTTCCTCGCCCAGGCCACCGGGGAGATCAGCTCGCTGTACGGCGACAGCGCGTGCGGGTCTGACGGAGCGCTGCGCGTCCCCGACACCGCGCCGGACGACCCGACCCCCTACGCCCGGCTCCGCCTCGCGTGGACCTTCCTGCTCACCAGCGAGGGCTTGCCGCTGGTGTACTACGGCGACGAGATCGGGCTCCCCGGCTACAACGACCCCGACAACCGGCAGCCGATGCGGTGGGGCGGCGACCTCTCCGGCTACGAACGGGACACCCTCACCCACGTCCAGGCCCTGGGGCGGGCGCGTCGGGACCATCCGGCGCTCTCCGTCGGCACGCGGACGGCGTGGTGGGAAGGGGAGGCCGACGTCTACGCCTACGCGCGGGTCACCGAGGGGGACGAAGCGCTGGTCGTGCTCAACCGGAGCGAACAGGAGCGGGTTTTGGAGAATGGGCTGGCGTTCGCGGGGCTCAGCGCCGCGCGCTGGGTGGACGTGTTGAGCGGAGAGGTCCTGGTCGCCACGGGGGATCGGCTCTCGGTGCGCGTCCCGGCGCGATCGTCGCGCGTCCTGGTGCCGGAATGACCGGGGACGCGGTGGAGATCACCTCGTCGATCGGGTCCTACGGCCGGGTCGAGGCGTCCACCCTCACTGACGGGGGCCAGGGCGATCCGGTGCGGCTCGTCGCCCACCCCGGGCGCCTGGACGAGGACCCGTACCTCGAGTTGGACCTCGGTTGGCAACTGAAGACGCCGGACGGCGCGGTGTTCTCGGCGCTGCTCACCCCGGCGCTGGCGGGCGATCTCTTCCATTACACCGGGCAGTTCGACGCCTCCCTCGCGGTCCGGAACCTCTACGTCTCGGCGGTGGACTTCGGGGTGGACGACCTCGGCGCGTGGGCGGGTTCCCGCATGTACCGCGGCGACGACGTCTACCTGCTCGACTTCTGGCCTCTGGACAGCCTCAACACGGTCGGGGGAGGGGTGTGGTGGGAGAACGGGCGGGTGGACGTGGCCGCCCACGTCGGGATGAACCGACTGGCGGCGTTGGACTGGCAGTTCCAACAGGTCGAGGAGACCACCCCCGGGGGCGTTGCCTCCACCACGGTGACCACCCTCGACCGACAACGCATGATCGGGTCGCTTCGCGGCAGCCTCAACGTCCCGGTGGGGCGCGTCACCGTGCACCCCAAGCTGTACGGGGAGCTGCACCGGCTCCCGGCGGGGGAGCGTTCGATCGATGACGGCCTCACCGAGGCGCTCCCGGCCGATCGGGGCGCGCTCCTGGGCGGGCAGGTGTCCCTCTGGGGGTGGGCCGACGACAGCTACGTCAGCGTGTTCTACCGCCACGCCAGCGGTCTCGCCGCGGTGGGGGAGCTGGCGGTGCCCGACGGTGGCTTCGCGTTGGATGGCACCGTGCACGCCGCCGTGGACGACCAGGTCGCGCTCGCGTTCAACCACGAGGGCGGGGTGTGGTCGGTCGCGGCCGGCAGTTACGTCCGGGCGTTCACCGATGCCGACGGCAACGCGGTGGACGTGGACGACGGGTGGGAGTGGGTCGCGGCGGTGCGCCCCGGCGTGTACCCCACCGAACACCTCGCCATCCAAGCCGAGGTCTCCCACCAGGCGCTCCGACCCAACGGCCTCAACGCGCGCACCAACGACTACGACCGGCCCGCGGCGACCCAACTCTCCCTGCTGCCCGCCGTCCAGCTCGGTCGAGGCACCTTCTCCCGCCCCAGCGTGCATTTGCGGTACAGCCTGGTGCTGCTGAACGAGGACGCCGTGGACTGGTACGCCGCGTCCGACCTGCGCGCCGCCCAACGGGTCCAACACCGCCTCGGAATTGGCGCCGAGTGGTGGGTGAACAGCCAGAGTTACCGATGATCCTGCTGTCTGCCGTGCTGTGGGCCGCGCCCCACTACAGCTACCCCAAGCTCGTCACTGCCAACGGCTATGGCGCTGCCGTCTGGAATGGGGACCGGGTGGAGGACTTCTTCCCCCATCTCTACCAGGAATACTCGCCCGGGGTGGTCACGCCGGACGTGCTCTACGACACCTACTTCGGCATCGTCGACAGCGCGGGCGGGCAGTGGCTGCTCGATTGGGACGATGTCGGGTACGAGACGGGCACCGGGGTCTACACCGCCACCGGTTCGGCGGGCAGCTACGCGCTCAGCCTCCAGGTGGTGGCCCCGATGACCGGGACGGGGCCCGGGCTCGCCCAGGTGTTGACCGTGACCAACGCCGGCACGGCGCCGGTCGAGCTGCAGGTCGTCTCCCTCCAGAATTGGCACGTGGGCGGCGAGGAGGATGTGTGGTCGCCCGGAGCGGACCACGTCGAGGAGCGGGGCGCCGACATCGAGATGTTCCTACAAGCGCCCGGCGCCACCGACGTGTCCTGCACCGCCGTCTACGACACGGTCAACGCCGGGAGTCGTGTCGGGGGTGGGTGTGACACCACCGGCAGTGACGTCGTGCCGGCCTTCGGGTGGGCGCTGAGCCTCGCCGCGGGGGCCTCGGCGCAGGTGGGGGTGTACGCGGGCACCCGTGCCGACGACCCCTGGGCGGACCTGCCGGTGGCAGAGTGGATCCCGGCCGAGCTGGCGTGGTGGGCGGACTGGCACACCGCCGATGTCGTGGCCGCCGAGGGAGACGACGAGGCGGCGGTGGCCGCCCAGGCGCTGGCGTTCCTGGCGATGGCGCAGGTGCGCGAGGAAGGCGATGCCTACGGGCAGATCGCGGCATCCTTGCCGTTGTCCGCGCCGGTCGGGGACTTCCAACACATCTGGAACATCACCTGGGTGCGCGACGGTTCGTATGCGGCGTCGGCGTTGGCGTCGACGGGCCACCCGGACG
>JAYVAS010000571.1:0-15710 GCA_043750895.1 Pseudomonadota bacterium | reverse complement strand
GCCTACACCGGCGAAGTGTCGGGAGAGATGCTGCGCACCCTCGGGGTCACCTGGTGCATCGTCGGTCACTCCGAGCGCCGGCAGTTCTTCGGCGACACTGACGCGGTCGTGCAGAAGAAGGTGGCCGCCTGCTTCCGGTCGGGGCTGCTCCCCATCCTGTGTGTCGGCGAGACGCTCGCGGAGCGGGACGCCGCCCAGGAGCAGGAGGTCGTCCAACGGCAGCTGGCCGCCGCGCTGGCCGGGCTCGCCGCGGACCAGTTGCCGTCGGTCACGCTCGCCTACGAACCGGTGTGGGCCATCGGCACCGGGCGCAACGCCACACCGGCTCAGGCCCAGGAGATGCACGCCTTCATCCGCGGCTGGCTGGCGGCGAACTACCCGGCCTTCGTGCCCCGGGCGGTCCGGATTCAGTACGGCGGCTCGGTCAAAGCCGCGAATGCGGCCGGTCTCCTCAGCCAGCCCGACATCGACGGCGCCCTCGTCGGGGGCGCGGCTCTCGTCGCGGATGAATTCGTGGGTATAGTCAAGGCCGCCGGTTAGGCCCCCTCGCGCCTCCCTCGGCGCTTTCTCGTGGTCGGCCCTCGAGGTCTGGCCCGCTCCAAGGTCGAACATGTACACCTTCGTCGTCACCCTTCACGTCTTCCTCTGCATCAGCCTCATCCTGATCATCCTGATGCAGCCGGGGAAGGGCGCTGACGTCTCGAGCGCGTTCGGCGGCGGGGCCAGCTCCCAGCTGTTCGGCTCATCCGGCCCCGGGAACTTCCTCACCCGCGGCACCGGCGCCGTCGCCACCCTGTTCATGGTGACCAGCGTCACGCTCGCGCTGTACAGCACGGAAGCGAACATGGGGGGCTCCGACGCCACCGAGAACGTCGACAAGGTGCTCGAAGAGGGTGCCGAAGGCGAAGGCTTCGGCGGTCCGGCTCCCGCCCCTTCCGCCCCTGGCCCGGCTTTCACGCCGCCTGCGGACGCCGTGCCGGCCGATGGCGCCCCTCCCGCGGACGGCGCCCCTCCCGCGGAGGGCGCGGCCCCGGGGATGGCACCGGCTCCGGCCGCTCCCGCGCCGACCCCGTCGGCGCCCCAATAGGACGTCCGGGAACTGAGCGAGGCCACCTCCATCGAGGTGCCTTGACAGCCGGGCCCCTCATGCTACTTGGCGAACGTTGCGCGGATGGCGGAATGGTAGACGCGCTAGTTTGAGGTGCTAGTGGGGTAACTCCCGTGGGGGTTCAAGTCCCCCTTCGCGCACCACCTCACGAACACCGCACCTCCCGGGGTGCGGTGTTCGCATTTTTGGGTCCGGGTCCCGATCACCGCTCCACGGGCAAGCCGGAGCCACACCGCGGCTCACCCGCCCTGGGTCTTCCGGTGCACACAGTCCTCGGGCTGCAAGCACGTCCCGTAGATCTCGTGCCGGTGCATGGTCAGGCGGAGGCCGTGGCTGGCGGCCACGTCCGCCTGGCGCTGCTCGATGATCGGGTCCTCGAACTCGAAGATCGTCCGGCAGGTGATGCAGATGAGATGATCGTGGTGCCCGTCGCTCTCGACCGGCTCGTAGCGGGTCTGCGCCTCTTGAAAGTGACGCTCGTGGGCGAGCCCAGCCTCCACGAAGAGCTTCATCGACCGGTAGACGGTGGCGTAGCCGACCCCCGGCATGCGGGCCTGCACACGGCTGAGGACCTCGTCGATCGACGCGTGCCCGCCCCCCTCGAAGAACACCTCGAGGATCTGCTCACGCTGTCGCGTTTGTTTCAGACCCTTCTCGCGCATGTGCGTGGCGAGTCGCGCTTGGGCAACCTGTACCGCTGGCATACGGCCCCCTAAGCCGATTCGTCGGCGCGAAAAGGAAAGGAGGCGACCAAGCGGCCGCCTCCCCAAGGACGAAGGGCCAGACGTCGCCGCCGGGCCGCTCGACTTACTCCGCCGCGGCGGCCGGCGGATAGGCCTCGGTCACGAGCTCGAGGAGGGCCATGTCCGCCTGATCACCCGGGCGACGCCCGAGCTTCAACACGCGGGTGTAGCCACCGGGACGCTGAGCGTACCGGTCCGAGAGCTCGGAGAACACGACCTCCAACACGTCCCGATCGTCGATCCAGAGACGTGCCTGACGGATGGCGTGCACCCGGCGCGCACGCGCCTCGACCAACGCGTCGCCCTGCAGCGACGCGAGCGACGCATGCGGGACACGCTTGGAGAGCGTGATGATCCGATCCGCGACCCGACGCACTTCCTTCGCCCGCACCAGGGTGGTGCGAACGCGGCCGTGAATCATGAGCGAGGTGACCATGTTGCGGACCAGGGAGGTCCGGTGCCCGGTCGCGAGACCAAGCTTCTTTCTGCTTTTGAGATGACGCATGAGGGACTCCCGGCCGTGCTAGGCCCGGTTCTTCGGGAAGTTGTGGAGTTTCATCCCGAGCGAGAGACCAAGCTCGCTGAGAATCTCCTTGATCTCGTTGAGGGACTTGCGGCCGAAGTTCTTGGTCTTCAGCATTTCCGCCTCAGTCTTCTCGACGAGCTGCCAGATGTACTCGATACCCGCGTTCTGCAGGCAGTTCGCCGACCGCACCGAGAGGTCCAGTTCGTCCACGCGCTTGAACAGCGCGTCGTTGAAGGTCTGGGTCTCGGACCGATCGTCGGTGCCCGCCGGCTCATCTTCCTCAACGAAGTTGATGAACACCTGGAGCTGCTCCTTGAGGATCTTGGCCGCGTAGGCGACCGAGTCTTCAGGGGTGACCGCGCCGTTGGTCCAGACTTCGAGGGTGAGCTTGTCGTAGTCGGTCCGCTGCCCAACGCGGGCGTTGGTGACCACGTACTTCACGCGCCGCACCGGGCTGTGAATCGCGTCGACCGGGATGGTGCCCAGGGGCATCTCCGCGGACTTGTTCCGATCGGCCGGGACGTAGCCCTTCCCCATCGCGACGGTCATCTCCATGTGGAGGCGACCCACGCCCGTGAGCGTGGCGATGGGGTGATGCGGGTTGAGGACCTCCGCGGCACCGGTGAACCGGATGTCGCCTGCCGTCACGACCCGCGACTGACCAGAGGCGCCCTCCACGTCGATCACGGCCGAGAACGGCTCCACACGATCGGTGCGCACGAGGACGCCCTTCACGTTGAGGATGATGTCCGTGACGTCCTCGATCACCCCGGGAATCGAGCTGAACTCGTGGAGTACGCCCTCGATCTTGACGGAGGTGACCGACGCGCCCTGGAGGCTGGACAGCAGGACGCGACGAATCGCGTTCCCGAGGGTGATGCCGAACCCGCGCTCGAGCGGCTTGACGACGAACTTCCCGTAGGTCGAGGAGGAGTGGTTGTCCTTCTCCATCTTCCGGGGCTTGATGAGGCTTCGCCAGTTGGCGTAAACATGCTCGGTGTTCATTGATCAGGCTCCATTCCGGGCTTCTTGCAGACCTGGCCGTGGTCGCTCATCACCCGTGAGGAAACCCCTTCTCCCCCCGAGGGGGTGACTGGCCAGTCAAGGAAGGGGAGGGAAACCGGGGTGGACAGGCCACCCCGGAGGATCAGACGCGGCGCCGCTTGGGAGGGCGGCAGCCGTTGTGCGGGATGGGCGTGACGTCGGTGATCATCGTGACCTTGAGCCCGGCGTTCTGTACGGCGCGCAGCGCCGACTCACGACCGGCCCCGGGGCCCTTGATGACGACGCCGGCGCTCTTCATGCCGTTCTCCATCGCCTTGCGCGCTGCGTCTTCCGCAACGAGCTGGGCCGCGAACGGCGTGCTCTTCCGTGAGCCCTTGAACCCCTTCACCCCCGCGCTGGACCACGAGACGGTGTTGCCCGCCATGTCCGTCACGGTGACGATGGTGTTGTTGAAAGTGCTCTGAATGTGGACGGTCCCGTGCGGCACGTTCTTTTTGACGCGCTTGGGGGTCTTCTTTTTGCCCGCGGGCTTTTGATCGGCCATGGTGGTGCCTCCCCTACTTCTTCTTGGCGACCACGCGGCGCGGACCCTTGCGCGTGCGTGCGTTGGTGTGGGTGCGCTGGCCGTGGACCGGCAATCCGCGCTTGTGGCGCGAACCGCGGTAGGTGCCGAGGTCGATCAGGCGCTTGATGTTCATCGCGACCTCCTTACGGAGCTCGCCTTCCACTCGGTACTCCCGCTGAATCACGTCGCGGATCCGGGCAACTTCGACCTCGGAGAGGTCTTGGGTGCGAACGGCCCGATCAACCTGGGCCTTGGCCAGGATATCGATCGCGTTCATCCGGCCGATGCCGTAGATGTAGCCGAGTGCGATGTCGATGCGCTTCCCACGGGGAAGGTCGACGCCTTCGATGCGTGCCATGCGTTCCTCCTAGCCCTGACGCTGCTTGTGCTTGGCGGTGACGCAGATGACCCGTACGACGCCGCGACGCCGGATGACCCGGCACTTGTCGCAGATGACCTTGACTGAGGCTTTCACCTTCATTGAACATCCTCGCCAGCTTTCGCTGGTTCAACGGATTGGGGGTTGACCGTCCAGCACCGTGAGAATCTCGGGGCCCGACGGGGTGATGGCAACGGTGTGCTCGAAGTGGGCCGAACGGCTTCCGTCCGCAGTCACTACCGTCCACTCATCGGAGAGAATTCGTGTTTCGCCTTTTCCTCGCGTGATCATGGGCTCGATCGCCAGCACCATCCCGGGTTTCAGCGGGGGGCCGGTGCCAGCCTTCCCGTAGTTCGGAACGCTGGGCTCCTCGTGGAGCTTGCGTCCGATTCCGTGACCCACGAACTGGGTCACCACGCCCAGGCGGCGTGCTTGGCAGTAGGCTTCAACGGCATGACCGATGTCGCCTATGCGATTCCCAGGCCGGGCCTGAGCGAGGCCCTCATACAACGAAGCCTCCGTGACGTCAAGGAGGTGTTGGTCCTCCGGGTCGACCGGGGGCAGGGCAAAGGTGAAGGCCGTGTCGGCGTGGTAGCCGCCGTAGACCAGGCCAAAATCGAGGGAGACCACATCTCCGGCGAGCAGCTTCCGTCGACCGGGGATCCCGTGGACCACCTGCTCGTTGACGGAGATACACACCGATGCCGGAAAAACCGCCTTTCCAACTTTATAGTTCTTGAAGTTCGGTCGGGCCCCGGCGGCGAGGATGGCCTCCTCGGTCAGCCGATCGATGTCTCTGGTGAGCATCCCCTCGGCGACCTGCTCGCGCAGCCTCGCCACGATCTCGGCGAGCTTCCGGCCCGCCGTACGCATGACGCCGAGCTCCCACGGCTCCTTGATGGGGATCATGCCGCGCTCAGCCGAGGTTCAGCGCCGCGTACACCCGGCCCCGCACCGCGGCGATGTCCCCGACACCGTCCACGTCGTGGATCGGCGCCACGGCCCGCAGCACTTCGATACACGGAAAGGTCTGGTCGGCGTACACCTGGAGGCGGTCGAGCACGACCGACTCAGCGTCGTCGGCCCGCTGTACGACATCGGCGCTGCCGCACTTGCTGCAGAGGCCGCCCGGCGCGGGGTTGTAGGTGACGTGGTAGGGCTCACCGCAGCTCTTGCAGGTGCGGCGACCCGACATGCGCTCGAGGATGAGCGCCCGCGGCACGAGGAGGTTCACCACCGCCGTCACGCTGCGCTGGCGCGCACCGAGCCAGTCCACGAGCCAACGGGCCTGCGCAACCGACCGGGGAAAGCCGTCGAAGAGCACCCCACCGACCGCGTCGGGCTCGGAGAGCCGCCAGGCCACGAGGTCGCAGGTGACGGAGTCTGGAACCAGCTCGCCCCGATCCATGTAGCCGCGGGCGAGTTTCCCCAGTTCCGTGCCTTCTTTCAGGTGCTTCCGGAAGATGTCCCCGGTGGCCACATGCGGGACGCCGAGACGCGCGGACAGATCCTTCGCCTGGGTCCCCTTCCCGGACCCCGGAGGGCCGAACAAGAGAACAATCACGCCGGACTCCCCCCGACCGCCATTCGCCGACGTCCACCGGTGATCGGCCCGCCGCCGGGCTTGGGACCCTGGAGGCCGTCATACTGCCGGGTGAGCAGCTGCGCCTCGACCTGCGCCACCGTGTCCAGGGACACGTTGACCACAATCAGCAGGCCCGTGCCGCCGAAGTAGAAGGGGATGCCGTACGCCGTGACGAGGATGGTGGGCATGATGCACACCGCCGCCATGTACAGGGCGCCCGCAGCCGTCAGCCGGGTCAGCAGGTAGTCGATGTACTCGGCCGTCTGCTTCCCAGGGCGCACGTTCGGGATGTACCCGCCGTGCTTCTTCAGGTTGTCGGCGACGTCCACGGGGTTGAACATCATCGCCGTGTAGAAGTAGGCGAAGAACACGATCAACGCGACGTAGCTGTAGTTGTACAACCAGCTCCCCGCGTTGAAGTAGCCCGCCACCCGGGCGAGGATGGTGTCCGGAAACACCGTCGACAACGTCGCGGGGATCATCAAGACGGACGACGCGAAGATGGGCGGAATGACACCCGTGGTGTTGATCTTGAGCGGCAGGTGCGTCGTCTGACCGCCGTACACCTTCCGTCCGACCACACGCTTGGCGTACTGGATGGGGATTCGACGTTGGGCGCGCTCAATCCACACGATCGCGGCGATGACCGCGATCATCAGCATCACGAGGATCGTGACGGGGAGCAGACGGATGTCGCCGCGCTGCAGTTGCCCCACCGTGTTCATGACTGCCGAGGGCAGGGCCGAGACGATGCCAGCGGTGATGATGAGGCTGGAGCCATTGCCGATGCCGCGTTCGGAGATCTGCTCCCCAATCCACATCACGAAGCAGCTCCCCGCCGTCATCGTGACCATCGTCACGAGCCGGAATCCCATTCCGGGCTGGAGAACCACGTCCTGGGCACCCGTCTTCATGCCCTCGAGCGCCGTGGCCATGACGAAAGACTGCACCAGGGCAATCGCGATGGTGGCGTAGCGGGTGTACTGGGTGATCGTATTCCGGCCCTGTTGCCCCTCCTTGGAGAGGCGCTCGAGCTGCGGGATCACGACGGTCAGCACCTGGATGATGATGCTGGCGGTGATGTAGGGCGTGACGCCGAGGACGAACACGCTGAACTGCTGGAGCGCCCCGCCACTGAACATGTCGTAGAGCCCGAACATGGTGTTCTTGTTCTTCGCCACGAGGTCAGCGAGCGCCATCCGATCCACGCCGGGCGCGGGAATGTGAACGCCCAGGCGAAAAACGGCCAACATGCCGAGCGTGAAGAGGATTCGACTCCTCAGCTCGGTCATCTGCCAGACCATGGTGACCCAACGGGTCACGCAGCCGACTCCGCGATCGTCCCGCCCGCCGCCGTGATCTTCTCACGGGCGCTGGTCGAGCACTTGGCGAGCTGGATGGTCAGTCCGACGGCGATCTCCCCGTTACCGAGCAGCTTGACGCCGTCCCGACGAATGGTGGAGATGATCCCGGCGCTCTTGAGGAAGGCCGCGTCGACGACCGTTCCGGCCGCCACGCCGGCGAGCTGCCCAACGTTCACGAGGGTGTACTCCTTCGCGAAGATGTTGGTGAAGCCGCGCTTCGGCAGGCGGCGACGGAGGGGGATCTGCCCGCCTTCGAAGCCGCGATGGATCGGGGCGCCGGTACGAGACTGCTGTCCCTTGGTACCGCGACCGGCGGTCTTGCCGAGGCCCGAGCCCTGGCCACGACCGATACGGGTCCTGGGCCGCTGCGCACCCGGAACGGGGGCAAGGCGGGAGAGCTCATCAGCCATTGGGCACCTCTTTCTTCGCGGCCTTCTTCTTGCCGGTGGACTTCGCCACAGGGGCGACGGCGACCTCGGACACGTCGATCATGTGGAGGACGGTCTTGACCATCCCACGCACGCCGGGGGTGTTCGAGAGCTCCTTGGAGGAGCCGATCTTCCGAAGGCCGAGACCAAGAATGGTGGCCCTCTGCACTTCAGTGGTCCCGATGAGGGACCGCTTGAGAGTGACCTTGAGGCGGGTCATGATTCCTTCCTACGCGTGCGCGGCTTGCCGGGAGACACCCCAGGCATGCGCGCCCACGTTGTGATTCTCGGCGATGTGCTCGACCGACAGACCGCGGCGGGCCGCGACCTGTTCCGGCGATTCGAGCTGGTAGAGAGCTTCGAGCGTCGCGCGAACCACGTTGAACGGGTTCGAGCTGCCCAGACTCTTCGTAAGCACGTTGTGGTAACCGGCAGCATCGAGAATCGCGCGGACCACAGGACCGGCGATGACGCCGGTTCCGGGGGACGCGGGACGGAGCAGCACGGTTCCGGCGCCGAAGTGCCCGGTGACCACGTGCGGCACGGTGCCGTCGACGATCGGGACTTCCACAAGGCTGTTCTTGGCCCGCTCGGTGGCCTTGCGGACCGCCTCAGGAACCTCGTTGGCCTTCCCGTGTCCGACGCCGATACGGCCTGAGCCATTACCGACGACCACGAGCGCACTGAAACTGAACCGCCGGCCACCCTTGACGACCTTGGCCACGCGATTGACGTGGATGGTCTTCTCGATGAGCTGGACTTCTTCCGCGGCCTTTCGGCCCTGCACTTTCCTGGCCACTTAGATCTCCTACCGTGTCAGGACGGTTCAGAACCCGAGTCCGCCCTCACGGGCGGCATCGGCGAGCGCCTTGACGCGCCCATGGAAGAGGAAGCCGTTCCGGTCGAACACGACGTGGGTGATCTTCGCGGCGAGCGCACGCTCGGCGAGAAGCTTCCCGACCTGTTCGGCCGCGGCGATGTTGCCCTTGTTCCCACCCGTGGACCGAATGTCCGCGGTGAGAGTCGACGCTGCAGCAAGGGTGGTACCCGTGCTGTCGTCGATGACCTGGGCATAGATGTGGGATGCGGTGCGGTAGATGGAGAGCCGAGGACGCTCCGTGGTACCGAACACCTTCTTCCGAATACGCTTTTTGCGGCGGATGCGGGCCGCCTCGATCGAAGCTTCGAGCGACATGCTGCCTCCTTACTTCTTCGCCGTCTTGCCGGCTTTGAGCTTGATGTGCTCCCCATCGAACCGCACGCCCTTCCCCTTGTAGGAGTCGGGAGCGCGCAGGGCGCGGAGCTTGGCGGCCGTTTCGCCGACGACTTGCTTGTCCGAGCCCTTGACGGTGAGCTTGGTGAGCTTGTCGACTTCGATCGTGACCCCTGCGGGGAACGGGAAATCAATCTGGTGGCTGTAGCCGAGGGAGAGAAGGAGGGACTTGCCCTTGATCTCGCCCTTGAAGCCAACGCCCTGGATCTCGAGCTTACGCTCGAAGCCCTTGGTGACGCCGCCCACCATGTTGTTGAACAGGGACCGCGCGAGGCCGTGGTTGGACCGCACCTGACGGCTCTCGTCCTGACGGGCGACGGTGACGACCGAGCCCTCCTGGACGATGGAGACGCCAACCGGGAACACCTGGCTGAGTTCGCCCTTCGGGCCCTTGACCGTCACCTTGCTGCCGGCCACAGAGAAGGTGACTCCGGCGGGAAGCGCGATGGGTAGTTTTCCGATTCGAGACATCGTTTCTCCCCGCTACCAGACGTAGCAGATGACTTCGCCCCCGACGCCAGCGGTGCGAGCCGCCTTATCGGAGAGGATGCCCCTGGGGGTGGTGAGGATGGCGAGGCCCAGCCCGTTGCGCACACGGGGAATCTCGTCCTTGCCGACGTAGAACCGCCGGCTGGGGAGACTGACCCGCTTCATCCCTTGGATGACGCCCTGGCGTTCCTGGTCATACTTGAGAAAGACCTTGATCGTTCCGCTCTTCACCGGATCCGGCTGATCGAGGTAGCCCTCGACGAAGCCTTCTTCCTTCAGGAGCTTCACGATCTCGAGCTTGATCCCGGAACGAGGAACGGTGATCGCGACGTGTCGCGCTTGGATTCCGTTCCGGATCCGGGTCAGGAGGTCGGCGATGGGGTCGGTCATGGACATGTTTGACTCCCCTACCAGCTCGCCTTCATGACACCCGGAATCTCGCCCTTGAGGGCGTGAGACCGGAAGCAGAGGCGGCACATGTTGAACGCACGGAGGTACGCACGCGAGCGGCCGCAGAGCGGACACCGGCTGTTCTTGCGCACAAGGAACTTGGGCGTACGCTTCGCCTTCGCAAGTTGGGACTTTTTAGCCACGTCGCCTCCGTTACTGCCGGAAAGGAAGACCGAGGTGCTTGAGAAGCGCCCGGCCCTCTACGTCATTACCAGCCGTCGTCACGAACGCGATGTTCATGCCGGTGACCTTGTTGACGCGGTCGTAGTTGATTTCAGGGAAGATGATCTGCTCGGTGATCCCAAGCGAGTAGTTGCCACGGCCATCGAACGCCTTGGGATTGATCCCTCGGAAGTCGCGCACCCGGGGGAGCGCCACGTTGATGAGCCGATCGAGGAACTCCCACATGCGATGGCCACGCAGGGTCACCCGCGCACCGATGGGCTGCCCCTCGCGAAGCTTGAAGTTCGCGATCGACTTGCGGGCGCGGCGAATCTCCGGCTTCTGGCCGGTGATCAGCGCGAGCTCTTCGGCCGCGTTCTCCAGGATCTTCACGTTCTGGGTCGCTTCCTTGATGGAAGTGTTCACCACCATCTTCTGGAGACGCGGAACGCGCATGGTGTTGGTGTAGCTGAACTCCTTCTGGAGAGCGCCGACCACATCCTGTTCGTACTTGAGCTGCAAACGGGTCTTTGACATCCGGTCCTCCGCCTATACCGACGCGCCGGTCTTCTTGTTCACGCGTACCTTGGTGCCATCATCGCCGGTCTTGAAACCGGTCTTGATCCGCTTGTTGGCGGCGGCGTCCCAGAGTGCAACGTTGGAGACGTGGATCGCACGCTCCTTCTCGAGAATGCGGCCATCCTGGTCCTTCGTCGCCTTCACGTGACGCTTGACCATGGCAACACCCTCTACCACCACGCGGCCTTCCTCCGGGCTGACCCGGACGACCTTGCCTACGCGGCCCTTGTCTTTGCCGGCGATAACGACGACGGTGTCGTCGCGCCGGATCCTCAGTTTGGCCTTCGACATCGCAGACCTCAAAGAACTTCGGGCGCGAGCGCCACGATCTTCATGTAGGCCTTGGCCCGCAGCTCGCGGGCGACGGGCCCGAAGATGCGGGTGCCGATCGGTTCGCCCTTGGCGTCGATCAGCACGGCCGAGTTGTTGTCGAAGCGGATGTACGTCCCGTCGGCGCGCCGGACCTCTTTCGCGGTCCGAACGATGACCGCCTTCGCGACCTCGCCCTTCTTGACCTTCCCGTTGGGGATGGCCTCCTTGACGGCCACGACGATGATGTCGCCGAGGCTGGCGTACTTCCGCTTGCTTCCGCCCAGCACCTTGATGCACTGGACGCGACGAGCGCCGGAGTTGTCGGCGACGTCGAGGTGAGACTGCATCTGAATCATCGGCGCCCCCTACTTCGCGACTACGCGTTCGATGACGCGCCAGCGCTTGGTCCGGGAAAGCGGACGGCTCTCTTCGATGATCACGAAATCATCGACCTTGCAGGAGTTGTCTTCGTCATGCGCCTTGAACGTGCGCACCCGCTTCACGTACTTGTGTACGCGAGGGTGCTTCACGAACCGCTCCACGGCGACGACCACCGTCTTGTCCATCTTGTCGGACACGACGCGACCGCGCACCTTGCGGCGAGCAGAACTGGCTTCGTCGGACATCGTTCACCTGGCTGAACTCGGCTCGGGGCCGAGACTTTGGAGGGATCCCGCAGGTCTCCACTTCCGTGGACTCGTGCGGTGTGACCCCGCCGGCGAACCGGTGGGGTCGAAGGAGCCGCGGATCTAATCGAGACCGCGGGTGGTGTCAAGCCCAGCCGGCACTAGCCCGGCGGATTGTCCATCATGCCGGAGAGGAAGCCGCCGCCGGCCTCGGTGGTCGACGAGACCACCTCGGGGGTCCAGCCCGTCGCGTGCTTCGCGCGGAGGGCACCCTTGTTCATCCCGGCATCGATCTCCCGACGGGTGATCTCGGTGTGAACGCGCGCGACGTTCCGACGCACGGTCTTGAGCACGCTCGTGTTCTCGAGCTGCCCGAGCCGGTGGCGGAACTGCTGCTGAACCATGGTGCGCTCGAGGGAGAGCTCCTTGTGGACCAGCGCTTCGTCAGAGAGCGAACTGAAGTTTTCGGTCTTCACGACAACACCTCTTCCCGCTTGAGAACGCGGCAATCGACCGGAAGCTTGTGGCTCGCGAGACGAAGCGCTTCACGCGCGATGTCTTCGGGCACGCCTTCGATCTCGTAAAGGATGCGGCCCGGCTTCACCACGGCCACCCAGTACTCCGGAGCGCCCTTACCGGTTCCCATTCGGGTCTCGGCGGGCTTCTTGGTAACGGGCTTGTCGGGAAAGATCCGGATCCAGATCCGGCCACCACGCTTGACGTGGCGAGTGAGGGCAACACGAGCCGCTTCGATCTGGCGGGAGGAGATCCAGCCGGATTCGGTGGTCGCGAGACCCCAGTCGCCAAAGCTCACGTCGGAGCCCGCGTAGGCGAGGCCGTTCATCCGGCCTTTCTGTTGCTTGCGCCACTTGACGCGCTTGGGGGAGGACTTCATGGCTGCACCTCTAGAGCGACCGGTCTTCGTCGCCGGAAAGAATCTCGCCCTTGAAGATCCACACCTTGACGCCAATGACGCCGTAGGTGGTCTTCGCTTCGGCGAGACCGTAGTCGACGTCCGCACGCAGGGTGTGCAGCGGGACGCGGCCTTCGCGGTACCACTCGGTACGGGACATCTCTGCCCCGCCCAGACGGCCCGCACACATTACTTTGATGCCCTTGGCGCCGGCCTTCTTGGCCTGCGACATCGCCTTCTTCATCGCCCGGCGGAAGCTGACGCGCTTCTCGAGCTGGGCGGCGATGTTCTCCGCCACGAGGATCGCGTCGGTGTCGATCTTGCGGACCTCCATGACGTTGAGGAAGACCTCGGTCTTCACCATCTTCTGGAGGTCAGCACGAAGCTGATCGAGGCGGTTGGCCCGCTTGTCGATCACGACCCCGGGCTTGGCGGCGTGGATGTAGACCTTGGCCTTGTTGGCAGCCCGTTCGATCCGGATCTTGGAGATGCCGGCGACGAAGAGCTTGGCCTTGAGGTAGCGCCGGATGGCGATGTCCTCGTGGAGGAAGCGCTGGTAGTCGCGCTCCGCATACCACTTCGACTCCCAGGGACGTGTGATCCCCACGCGGAAGCCGATCGGATTGACCTTTTGACCCATGAGGAGCTCCTACCGGGCGTCGAGGACCACGGTGATGTGCGCGGTCTTCTTGTGAATTGGGGTGGCGCGGCCCTGGGCCCGCGGGCGGAAGCGCTTGAGCACGGGACCCTGTCCGACCTGAATCGACTTCACGTAGAGCGAGTCGATGTCCAAGGACTGGTTCCGGCGGGTCGCCTCGTGTTCGGCATTCGCCATCGCCGACTCGATGAGGGTCGCGATGACGGGTGCCGTCTTCTTGGGGAGGAACTTCAGCATGTCGAGCGCCTGGCCCGCGTCCTTGCCGCGGATCAGATCCGCGACCAGACGAGCCTTACGCGCCGAGACGCGGCAGAAGTTGAGAGAAGCAGTGCTTTCCATCACTTCACCTTGCTCTTGCGGTCCGCAGCGTGCCCGTAGAAGGTCCGCGTGAGGGCGAACTCCCCGAGCTTGTGACCGACCATCTGGTCCGAGACGTACACCGGGACGAACTTCTTGCCGTTGTGGACGGCGAAGGTCAACCCGATGAAGTCAGGGATGATCGTGGAGCGACGGCTCCAGGTCTTGATCACCTTGCCTCCGCCTGCCTTCGCAGCAGCGGCCTTGGCGATGAGGTACTGGTCCACGAAGGGACCCTTCTTGACGGAACGTGCCATGAATGCTCCCTACGCGCGCCGCTTGACGATGAAGCGGGTGGACGGCTTCTTGCGCGACCGGGTTTTATAGCCCTTGGTCGGCTTGCCCCATGGAGTGACGGGGTGACGGCCACCCTTGGTACGGCCCTCGCCACCGCCGTGAGGGTGGTCGATGGGGTTCATCGCGGTGCCGCGGACGTACGGGCGGAAGCCCATCCAGCGGGCGCGACCGGCCTTGCCCAGAACCTCGTTCTCGTGATCGAGGTTCCCGACCTGGCCGATGGTGGCGCGGCACTCGGCGAGGACCTTCCGCAGCTCGCCCGAGGGCAACCGAAGCAGAACGTACTTGCCTTCCTTCGCCATCAACTGTGCATAGGCGCCGGCGGACCGGGCCATCTGACCACCGCGACCGACCTTCAGCTCCACGTTGTGGACGAAGGTGCCGAGGGGAATCGCGTTCAGGCGGAGGTTGTTCCCCGGCCGGATGTCCGCGGTGTCGGCGGCGATGACCGTATCCCCGACGTTCATCCCGACCGGAGCCAGGATGTACCGCTTCTCGCCGTCAACGTAGTTGAGGAGCGCGATGCGGGACGTGCGGTTCGGATCGTACTCGATGGTGGCGACCAGGGCCGGCACGTCGAGCTTGTTCCGGCGGAAGTCGATCACGCGGTAGCGGCGCTTGTGCCCGCCGCCCATGCGCCGACTGGTCATGCGACCGAGGTTGTTTCGACCACCGGTCCGCACGAGCCGCTGGATCAGCGACCGCTCGGGGCGATCGGTGGTGACTTCCTTGAAGTCGGGGCCGATGCGGAACCGGAGGCCCGGTGTGACCGCGCTGTAGCGCTTGGAACCCATCTCAGGCCTCGAAGAAGTTGAGAGTCTGGCCAGACGCGAGCTTCACGTAGGCCTTCTTCCAGTGGGAGCGCCGACCGTAGAAACGGCCGAAACGCTTGATCTTGCCGCGGACGCGCACCGTACGGACGTCCTCCACCTGCACGTTGAAGAAGCGCTCGACAGCGTCCTTGATCTGGTGCTTGTTGGCGGTTTCACCCACCTCGAAGATGTAGGTGTTGATGGTGCTCTCGCCCGCCACCGCTTTCTCGGTGACCAGGGGGCGGATGAGGATCTCGTGAATCTCAGCCATTGCTCACCTCGAAAGGCGCGCCACGATCGAGTCGATCGCGGCGGTGGTGAGGGCGACGTTCTTGTGGCGGAGAACGTCGTAGGTGTTCAGGCCCGCCACAGGAATCACAGTGACCCCGGGCAGATTGCGGGAAGCGAGCTCGACCGTCTGGCTGAGCTCAGGGACGACCACCAGGAGGCTCTCGAACCCGAAAGCCTTCATGAAGCCGCGGAAGTGGCGGGTCTTCGCCTCGGGGAGCTCGATCTTGTCGAGCACCACGAGCTTCTGCTCACCACATCGACGGGAGAGGGCACCCTTCAGCGCCGCGCGACGAACCTTCTTGGGAAGGCCGAACGCGTGGCTGCGGGGCTGCGGGCCGAACACGACACCGCCGCCGCGCCACTGGGGCGACCGGGTCGAGCCCTGACGGGCGCGGCCGGTACCCTTCTGCTTCCACGGCTTCCGACCACCGCCGGAGACCTCGGCCCGACGCTTGGTGGCGTGGGTACCCTGACGGCGCGCAGCAAGCTGCCAACGCACGACCATGTGGAAGAGGTGCTCTTTGACCTCAACGGAGAACACCGTGTCGTCGAGCGCGACGGAGCCCACTTTTTCGTGAGCGGTGTTGTAAACGTCCATGACTGGCATGATGACTCCCGGAGCGTCGGCGTTCGCCGGCGGTCCTTAGGAAAGCTTGATCTCTACGTGGACACCGGCGGAGAGGTCGAGCTTCATGAGGGCGTCGACCGTCGCCTGCGTGGGCTCGAGAATGTCGATGAGGCGGTGGTGAGTCCGCCGTTCGAATTGCTCGCGCGACTTCTTGTCCACG
>JAYVAS010000570.1:0-3249 GCA_043750895.1 Pseudomonadota bacterium | reverse complement strand
ACCTGGGCCCCGACCATGACCAGCATCTCGCACAGGACCGGGTTCACCTTGCCGGGCATGATCGAGCTGCCCGGCTGGAGCGAGGGAAGGCGGATCTCGCCGATGCCGGCGTGGGGGCCGCTGGCCAGCCAGCGCAGGTCCTCGGCGATCTTGGTGAGCGCGGAGGCGACGGCGCGCAGTTGACCGGACGCCTCGACCACCGCGTCGGGAGAGGCCTGGGCGGCGACGTGGTTGCGGGTCTCTCGGAAGGGGATGGCGGTGTTGTCGGCGATGTGGGCGATGGCGCGGGCGGGGAAGTCCACCGGGCGGTTGATGCCGGTGCCGACCGCGGTGCCGCCCAGGGCCAGCTCCAAGAGCGCGTTGCGCGCGCGCATCGCCCGCTCGATCGACATCTCCACCTGGGCCGCGTAGCCGGCGAACTCCTGGCCGAGGCGGATGGGCGTGGCGTCCATCAGGTGGGTGCGGCCGGTCTTCACGATGGGGTCGAAGGCCACCGCCTTCGCGGCGAGCGCGGCGTGCAGGATGCGCAGCGCGGGGACCAGCCGATCCTGGACGCCCACCGCCACGGCGACGTGGGTGGTGGTGGGGATGACGTCGTTGGACGACTGGGAGAGGTTGACGTGGTCGTTCGGGTGGATGGGCGTGTTGAGGCCCAGCTCCCCGCCCATCAGCTCGCTGGCGCGGTTGGCGATGACCTCGTTGGCGTTCATGTTGGTGGAGGTGCCCGAGCCGGTCTGGAAGACGTCGACGGGGAACTGGTCGTCCCACTGGCCGTCCTGCACTTCGCGGGCGGCGGCGGAGATCCACTCGGCGGGCAGGGTGGGCAGCAGGTCGAAGGACTCGTTGGCGAGCGCGCAGGCCCGCTTGACCAGGCCCAGCGCGTGGAGGAACGCGGGCGGCATCCGGCGGCCGGAGATGGGGAAGTTGGCGATGGCTCGCTGGGTCTGGGCGCCCCAGTAGGCGTCGGCGGGGACCTGGACGTCGCCCAGGCTGTCGTGTTCGGTACGGAAGCGCATCGGGGCTCCGTATAGCCGGATAGGCGGCGATCGTGTCCGCCGTCTCCGCCCCCGCCACCATCCCCGCCGCCGAGCGCCTGCGCATGATCGAGGTGTACGCCTCGGTGCAGGGCGAGAGCACCTTCGTGGGCCTCCCCTGCGTGTTCGTGCGCCTCGCCGGGTGCAACCTGCGCTGCACCTGGTGCGACTCGGTCTGGACCTTCACCGGCGGCGTCCATCGTTCCATCGACGACGTGGTGGAGGAGGCGTGCGCCTTCGGCATCGACCTCGTCGAGGTGACGGGGGGCGAGCCGCTGGTGCACAAGCAGGCCATCCCGCTCATGGAGCGCCTGGTGGCCCGCGGCAAGACGGTGCTGTTGGAGACCAGCGGCAGCCGCGACATCGGTCCCGTACCGCCGGAGGTCCACGTGATCCTGGACCTCAAGCCGCCCGACAGCGGCGAGGTCGCGTCCAACCTCTGGTCGAACATCCCCAAGCTCCGTCAGAAAGACGAGGTCAAGGTCGTCATCGCCTCTCGCCGTGACTACGAATGGGCTCGAGAGGCGGTCCGCGCCCACGGTCTGATCGACCGCTGCGCGGTCCTCTTCTCACCGGCGTTCGGCCACGTGGATCCGAAGGACATCGTCGACTGGATCCTCGCCGACGGGCTCCGGGTTCGCTTTCAACTCCAGCTGCACAAGTTCGTGTGGCCCCCCGATCAACGAGGCGTTTGATGGACACGATCACGGTTGGTATCGATGGCATGACCTGCGGCGGCTGCGTGGCCTCGGTGGAGAGCGCCGTCGGGCGCGTGCCGGGCGTGAAGAAGGTCCGGGCCCGGCTCGACACCAAGGACGCGGTGGTCGAGGGGGAGCATGTGGACGTTACGAAGGTGCGGGCGGCGGTGGAGGGGGCGGGGTTCGAGGTGAGGGGGTAGGGGGCGAAGCCTCCCCGTCGGGAACTCCACGGCCCGAATCCGGCTTGCTCGGGCTGCACCCGTGCGACTCGAATACTAGCCGACCTGCTACTGGTTGGGCTTCCGCGGGCCCCGATGTCGTGGCCTTACCCGGCTCTCGCGCGCTTCAAGATACGCTCGCGAGGAGCATGCTAATGCCGTCGTTTGGCAGGGGTCGAGGGGCGTGAAGGTGGTCGCGGAGGGCCTCCATGGCGTCGTCCGGCCGACCCATCTGGATGTAGGCCCACATTCGGGAACTGACCAATCTCCAGTGATGCGGGCTCGGGGCGCGAATCGCCCACGAGAGTTGAATGGCGAGTATGGCACCCCCCCAGTCGCCGACGGCGCCGAGCGCGTCGGAGGCCTGGTAGAGCAGACGCTGAAGATCGCGGCTGTTCAACGCCCCGTCCCTCCGGTGCAGCAGCTCCTGAAAGAGCTGACTGTGGATCCAGGCCAACGTCGGCCTCGGGCGCGCGCTGGGACCGTCTGGAAAGAACGGGTGGGAAGGGGGAAGTTCTCTCTTGTGGCGCTTCATTCGTCGTTATGGTCGGTAGTTGCAGGTCACTCCGGCGTCCCGCGGGGCGACTCCGGCGGTGGGTCTCGCCGCGAGGGGTGGTCTCGGCGTCGCGTAGGGCGACGCGGGCGGGGGGTCTCGCGGCGAGGGGTGGCCTCGGCGTCGCGTAGGGCGACGGCTGCGCGGGGTCTCGCCGCGAGGGGTGGCCTCGGCGTCGCGGCCCGAGCTGGGTGGGCGCGTGCGTTCGGTCGGCGGACATGCTCCCTCCTCGCTCCTTGCCCTCGGGGCGCATCCACTCCCTCGTCCGACACAGCAGCTCTTTCCGCCCTCTACTCATGCGTCAACCGGTAGTTCAACACCAGGCACGGCACCGGCTCCGGCAACTTGCCCAACACCGTCTCCATTTTCTTGGCATCTTTCCCGAGCACCGCGTTGCAGGGGATCACGAGGCGGCGGGCGATGATCTCGGCGGTGCGCTCGAGCACCTTGGATCCGCCCGGCACGGTTTTGAGCGGGACGGCGATGGGGTTGTCACCGAAGGTGATCACGGGGTGGTCCAACGTCCAATCCACCTCCGGAATGTCGGCGGCGAGGATCTTGGCGATGCGGGCGACCGTGCCGAAGCGCTCCTCGGGCCCGGGCACGAACTTGGCGCTGCGGTTGGTCTGGGCCACGATGATGGACGCGACCCGGCTCAGGTCGGCGCGGTCGTCCTCGACGTCCTCGTAGGCACACACCGCCCCCTGGGTGAGGGCCACGGCGGCGCTGGGAACGTCGCCCACGTC
>JAYVAS010000569.1:0-4883 GCA_043750895.1 Pseudomonadota bacterium | reverse complement strand
CCCTCGCGGAGGTGATCACCGAGCGCCTCGCCGCCGCCACCGCGCTGCGCACCCTGGTCGGCGGAGAGACGGACACCTACCGGGTGTGCAACGGCGAGGGCGACGGCCTGGGTGGGCTCGTCGTCGACCGGTACGCCGACGTGGCGGTGGTGCGCCTCTACAGCCAGGTCTGGGAGCGGCACCTGGGGCTGGTGGTCGACGCCGTTCGGGCGCTGGGATGGGCCGCTTCGGGCTATCGCCGCTACGGGGTCGCCCGGGTGGATGGCCGCGAGGGCGGCGTGTCGTTGTGGGGGGACGAGCCCCCGGATGGTCTGGTGGTGCGCGAGCACGGGATGCGGTTGCTCGCGAGGGTGAAGGTTGGACAGAAGACAGGGTTGTTCCTTGATCAGCGCGAACACCGCCGGCTGGTGCGGGAGTGGTCGCGGGGCCGGAAGGTCACCAACCTCTTCTCCTACAACGGAGGTTTCTCCGTGGCGGCGGCCCTCGGGGGCGCGACGCGGGTGATCAGCGTGGACAGCGCCGCGGACGCCATCGAGGACGCCCGCGAGAACTTCCGGCTCAACGGTGTCGACCCCGACCGCCACGGCTTCGAAGTGGCCGACGCCTTCTCCTGGACCGGTCCTCAGGCGGACCTGCTCATCGTCGATCCGCCGTCGCTCGCGCATGCGCAGGAGGCCGACACCGCGGCCCGGAAGGCCTACCGGGACCTGCACCGTCACGTCGCCGCCGCCAGCCGCGGGCTGGTGGCCACCAGCTCCTGCACCGCGCGGATCGCGTGGGATCGCTGGGAGGAGGCGGTGCGCGAGGGTCTCCGCCCCACCGGGCCGTGGGCGCGGGTGTACGTCGGCGCTGAACCCCTGGATCACCCCACCGGATTCGCCCACCCGGAGTCGCGGTACCTGAAGTTCATCCTCCTGGCGCGGTCCCGGCGTCCGTAAGAGGGTGAAATGGCGGCCGCGCGCGCGCCGGCTCATGGTGGGGAGGGCGCCGTCCGATCGAAGGGTGGGCCCAGGAGTGTCCATGAACGTCGAGGTGCCCCGCGAGGGGGTTCGGACCGGCAGCGGCGCGCCGTCGCCGACGCTCGTCGCGCTGGCGGAGCCGGGGCTGGATCGGGTGGTGCGGCTCGCGGCGGCGGCGCTGGCGGTCCCGACGGCCCTGTTCTCGGTGATCGAGGACGGGCGTCAGCGGATCAAGAGCGCGGTGATCCACGGGCGACCGGCGGCGCTGCGGGAGATCCCGGTCGAACACTCCCTCTGTGCCGGCGTGGCCCGGGCGGGCGCGGCGGTCCGGTACCCTGACGTCCGGGAAGTCCCTGAGTGTGACGGCAACCCCTTGATCGAGGCCCTCCAGATCGTCGCGTACCTCGCGGTGCCGGTGCTGGTCGACGGAGCGGTGGTGGGCGTGCTCTCGGCGATCGCCCCCCAGCGCCGGCCGTGGAGCCCGGAGGACGTCGCGATCCTGGTCGATCTGGCGGTGATCGCCGCCGACGAGATCGAGCTCGGGCGGTTTCGACAGGAGGCCCGCGCCGGGACGATCGCGCCGCGCCCCCCGACGCTCGCCCCGGAAAGGTCCACCGCGACACCGCGCACGGACCTTCCCGAGCTGCTCGACCGGCGTGCGTTTCGGACGAGCGCGATCGCGCGCCTGCTCGAGGCCCGCCGCACCGGCCGCGGGATGCTGCTCTACCTGGTGCGGGTGGACGGCGCGGGCGGACGCGCAAGCACGGGTGGAGCGCGAGACCAGGTCCACACCGTACTCGCGCGCTCGGCCGGACCCGGGGACCTGCTCGGGCAGATCGCCACCGATGCGTACGTGGTGCTGGCCCCCGACACCGGGCACGCCGAGACGGCGCGGGCGCTGGGCCGTTTGCAGCTCGGGATGGTGGAGCTGGGCGCGGACCCGGACGGCCCGGGCGTGATCGCCTTTCGCTGTGGGGTGGCCTCCTGGGACCCGGCGCGCCCCGCGGACCTCGACCAGCTGTTGCTGCGCGCCGATGGGTCGGCCCGCGCCCGCGCTTCCGCCGGCTGATCCGGCGCTCCCGCTCCGAGGGGTCCGAGATAGGCTCAGGGGTGTTTCGTACCCGCGCCTTCCGCGTTTCCTCGGTGCTGGTGCTCGTCGCGGCGCTCGGGGCGCTCTTCCTGGCGCGGGTGGACGCCAGCCTCGTGGAGCGGGTCTACGCGCGCGGCATCTTCCCGGTGATCGGGCAGGCCCTGGGCGGGCTCTCGGGCCGGGTCGGCTGGTCGGTCACCGAGCCGGGGGCGCTGCTGGCGGCGTCAGCGCTGATCTGGGCGGTGCGCCGCGGCTGGCGTCGCGCCCGGTTCTGGGTCGGGCTCGTCGGGGTGGCGGCGCTGGTGTGGATCGGCTTCCAGGCGGTGTGGGGCGTCAACTACCGCCGGGAGCCCATCGCGACCGCCTTCGGGCTCACCGTGCGCCCGTCTTCGACCGACGAGCTGCGGGCGCTCGCGGCCGACCTCACCGAGGAGATCAACCGGTCCGCCGCGTCGACGCCGACCACGGGGGACCTCCCGGGCGTGCTGGCCGCCGCCCCCGGCATCTTCGCGGCGGCAGCGGACCGATACCCCTTCCTGGGGGGCGATTACGCCCCTCCCAAACCGCTCGTCGCGTCCGAGCTGCTCTCCTGGCTCGCCCTGCTCGGCTTCTACAACCCGTTCACGGCCGAGCCCAACATCAACGTCCGCACCCCGGACTTCCTGATCCCGTACGTGGTCCTGCACGAGATGGCCCACGCCCGCGGGGTGGCCAGCGAGGATGAGGCCAGCTTCGTGGGCTACCTGCTCGGCCGCGACAGCGGCGAGCCGCGGTTCCGGTACGCTGCGCTGTGGCAGGCGACGGTCTACGTGTACGGGGCCTGGCGCGCCGTCGATCCCGAGGGGGGTGCCCGGGGCTACGAGACGCTCGCCCCCCGGGTCCAGGCCGACGTCGCCGCCTACGCGGCGTGGCGGAAGCAGCACGCCTCGCCCCTGAGCACGCTCGCGCGGACGGTCAACGACACCTACCTCCGGTCACAGGGAGTGCAGGACGGGGTGCAGAGCTATGGGCGCCTCACCGACCTGGTGCTGGCCGAGTGGCGTACCCGCCCGCGGTGACGGAGCCCGGGTTCGCCCGGAGGGTCCCGTCGGGCGTCGGTCAGAGCGCGTAGAGCGCGAGATCTCCGTCGGCGTGGAGGAGCCGGGCGCCCCCCGCCACCAGCGCCGCCTCGAACCCGGCCTGCCTCCGTCCGAGCTCTCCCCGGTGGACCATCACCTGGGTGACGCCGTCGGCGCGGGCGGCGGCGAGGTCCAGGGTCGTCTCCGGGCCGCCGACCACCGGATCCCAGTCGGCGAAGGCCGCGAGCCAGGGGGCGGGCGGGGTCGCGGCGATGCCATTGAAGTCGGGTGCCCAGGGGGACGCGGCGTGGTGGTGGAGCTGGTAGTAGAGGAGGTAGCGGGCGCGGGGACGGGAGGGGTTGAGGGTGCCCGGAGGCAGGGCGACGGGCCCGGGGACCTCGAGCAGGACGGGTCCGGTCACGCGGTCGTAGAGGGCCGGGGCCTCGGCCGGCGCGCCGGGTACGAGCGGGTCGATGGGGGAGAGGAGCCACCCTTCGAGCACGATGAGGGGGGCCCACACCCATCGGCCAGCGCGGTCGGCCCCCGCCCCGGCGAGGAGGGCGAGCGCGAACAGGGTGCCAGCGTGCCACCGGTAAGGGAAGCGCAGCTGTTCGAGCACGGGGAGGTGGTAGAGGGCGCCCCAGCCGAAGCTCAACCCCGCGCAGGCGGCGAGGGCCAGGACCCACCCTCGGCGGCCCGGCTGCGTCAGGCCGATGCCCGCGAGCACCGGGCCGATGAGCCCGACCCAGGTGTTCTTGGCGAAGGGGTTGGAGCCAGCGGCCAAGGAGGCGGGGTCCCGCACCTCCAGCGCCGCGCCCATCGCGCGTCGGATGGAGTCGGGGAGGGGGCTGGCCCCGGTCGCGGCCTGGGTGAAGGCCCACACGAAGGGGGCGGTGAGCAGCAGCCCCCCCAACGACGCCCACGCGGCGCGCCGGTGGAAGCCCCAGCCGGCGGCGAGCAGGCACACGACGATGCCGTGGTACCAACTGGCGAGGACGGCGAGCGCCAGCGCGACGGCGGCCAGGGCCCGGCGATCGCGCCACACCATCCACGCCCAGAGGGGGAGCGGCCACCCGTCGGTGCCCTCGACGATGCCCTCCACGGCGTAGCCGTGGAAGAACGGGGAGGCCCCGTAGACGGCCGCCCCCACCAGCGCGCCGACACCGCCGAGCCCGCCCGCGCGCAGGGCGCCGAAGGTGACGGCGACCGTCGCGAAACGCGCGAGGATCAACGTGCCGCTGTAGGCGAAGGCGGCGCCGCCGACCTCCATCATCGGCCAACCCACCCAGCCGTGCAGGGGAGAGGCGTAGTAGAAGCCCATCCCCGCCGGGGCGGCGAGGGCGTGCGCGAAGGTCGGGAAGCCGGGTTGATGCTGGGCGAACCAGCCGAGTCCCCATACCGAAGGGTAGAGGTCGGTGTAGGGACTGCCGGGTATCTGGCCGGCGACGAGGGCGGGCAGGAGCGGTCCGACGGCCCACACCAGGGCAAGGAGTAGTGCGGCACCCCAACCGGTGGATTCCGACCGACGCATGGACCGCGACCGTAGCACGCTCCCGCGCGGAGGATAGGCGCCCGGGCCATGACCCTCCCCACCATCCCGGCCTTCGACACCGCCGCCCACGACGCGGCCCGCGCCCACCTCGACCAGCTCACCAAGCCGCCCGGAAGCCTGGGAAAGCTCGAGAACCTGGGGGCATGGTGGTGCGGTGGCACCGGCCGTTTCCCGGCGGTTCTGCCCAGCCGGGCCCGCCTCTACACCTTCGCGGGCGACCACGG
>JAYVAS010000568.1:0-9479 GCA_043750895.1 Pseudomonadota bacterium | reverse complement strand
TCGGCGGCGGGCGGCTGTACGGGTTCCTCGTGGCGAACGCGGCGGCGGGGAGCACCGGGACGGAGACGGCGACAGCGCTCCGGGAACGGTTCGCCAGCTTCGGCGGCCCCGCACCGGAGGCGCTCGCCGGTCTGGACGAGGCGGTGATCCGCCACGACGACCTGTGCGACCTCCCCGAGGTGTACTGGGGGCGGGGCCCGGTGGTCCTGATCGGCGACGCCGCCCATGCCCAGACGCCCAATCTGGGCCAGGGGGCAGCCTCGGCGCTGGAGGATGCGGTCGTGCTCGGCCGGGCGTTGCGGAGCGGGGAGCCGGTGGATCTCGCGCTCGATCGGTTCGTCCGGGCGCGGACCCCGCGGGTACGGGAGCTCCAGCAGTTGGGCCGGCGCATCGGCGCGGTCGCACAGTGGGAGTCGCCGGCCGCGTGTGCGCTTCGGGACTGGGTCGCGTGGGCGACGCCGGCCTCGATGAACGCGCGCCTGCTGGTGCGGGTGGTGGGGGCGGGGGTGGAGGCGGTGGCGGGGTGATGGGTTAGTAAGGGTGAAACAGAGGATTCCTGATGCTCCTGTCCTTGCTGTTGGCGTGTGGCGGATCGGAGGGCACCCAACCGGGCGACTGCACCGACCGAGCAGACAACGACGGAAACGGGGCGTTCGACTGCGATGACGCCGGGTGTGCCGGGTCCCCGGACTGCGCGACCGACACGGACACGGACACGGACACGGACACCGACGCCGACGCCGACGGGGACACCGACACCGATACCGACGGGGACACCGACACCGACACCGACACCGACACCGACACCGATGTCGAGCCGGGGTACGCGGCGCGGTGGGCGGGCGAGGTGCCGCAGGCAGATGGCATACGGATCGACGCCACGTTGAGCCTGGGGACCTTCGGGACCCAGTTGGCCACGGGCGACATCGACGGGGACGGCCAGACGGACCTCCTGGTCTCGGCGCCCCTCGAATCCTACGAGTACAACACCGCTCCTGGCGCTGTCTACCTCTTCCGGGGGCCGATCACCGCGCCAACCAGCACCGTCGACGCTGACGGCGCCTGGGGCTGCGCCACCTACGGCGCCCGCGCCCACTGCGGCTTCGATCTCGCGGGTCTCGGCGACATCGACGGCGACGGCTTCGGCGACTTCATCGTCGGCACCTCCGACTACCCGGATCACAGTGGCGCCTTTCTCCTCTACGGACCCGCCGCCACCTCCGGGGACCTCGGCGAGGTGGCGCTCCTCCTCGCCGGAGAGGACGCGAACGACCTGGCAGGATCGGTGGTCGCCGGCCTGGGGGACCTCAACGGCGATGGCCTTCCGGATGTGGTGGTCGGCGCTCCGGTCGGCCAGCGTGGCCCCGGCATCGGCGCGGTGTACGTTCTGTTCGGCCCGGACCGCCCGTCGGGTGATCTCGGGGCGGCGAGCGCCTGGGTGTACGCCGATGACCCGCTGGCGTACTACCTTGGGTCCTCGATCACGTCGGTCGGCGACATCGACGGCGATGGGTTGGACGACCTCGCTGTCGGGGGAGGGTACGCCGTGGCGGGTCGCTCCTTCGCCTCGGTCTACGTGATCGCTGGCGTCCTCGAAGGCGCCTCCGTGCTCTCGGACGTACAGCGCGCGGTGATCGTCGGCGAGCAGAACGATTCCGTGGGCGGTACCCACCAGCTGGCCGGGGGTGATTTCGACGGCGATGGCACTGCCGACCTCCTGGTCGGGGCAACCGAAGAGATCGGGCTCCCCGGTCATGCCTATTGGTTCGCCGGGACGGACCTCACGGGCGAGCTGGCCCTGGTCGAAGCGGCCGGTACGATCGAGACGACGGCCAACTCCACGGGGTTTGCCTACGAAGTCGCGGCGCCGGGGGACCTCGATGGCGACGGGCAGGAGGAGTGGTCGGTCTACTCGCCCGGCGCCACCGGTGCCTACAGCGGCGGCGGCGCCCTCTACCTCTTCTACGAACCGGTGTTCGGGTCCCACGACATCGACGACCTCACGGTCGCGACCTTCGGGGGCGAGACCTACGCCGCGTTGGGCTCGTCCCTCGAGGGAGGCATCGACCTCACCGGCGACGGGGTCGGCGACCTGGTGATGGGCGCCGCCGGTACCAACAGCGGTATCGGCTCGGCGGTGATCTTCCCGGGCGCGGCACCGTAGGCACGGGCATTCGGCGCCGACCGGACTACTAAGGCCCCGTGGCAACCCCCCTTCCCCGCCTCGACGTCCGCATCCCCGAGATGGGCTTCCCCAACCCCGACGACGCCATGGAGGCGTTTCTGGGCTGGGTGGCCGATTGTGGGCTCACGCTCTACCCCCACCAGGAGGCAGCGATCCTCGAGGTGTTCGCCGGGAACCACGTGGTGCTCGACACCCCGACCGGCTCGGGGAAGTCGCTGGTGGCCGTGGCCATGCACTTCCGCAGCTTCGCGGGGCTGGGGCGGAGCTGGTACACGGCGCCGATCAAGGCGCTGGTGAGCGAGAAGTTCTTCGCCCTCTGCGCCATCTTCGGCGCCGAGCACGTCGGGATGATGACCGGCGACGGCACCGTGAACCGCACCGCGCCCATCATCTGCTGCACGGCCGAGATCCTCGCCAACCTGGCGCTGCGCGAGGGCGAGGACGCGCCGGTACACAGCGTGGTGATGGACGAGTTCCACTACTACGGGGACCGCGACCGCGGCTCGGCCTGGCAGATCCCGCTGCTCACCCTGCCGCGGTCCACCTTTCTGCTGATGTCGGCCACGCTGGGAGACACGACCCAGGTGCGCGAGGACCTGGAACGCCGCACGGGAAAGACGGTCGCGGAGGTCCGCGGCGTCCACCGACCGGTGCCGCTGCTCTTCTCCTACAGCATCGACCCCATCCACGACGCGCTCAACAAGCTGGTGACCGGCGGGAAGGCCCCCGTCTACATCGTGCACTTCACCCAGAACGACGCCACGGAGCAGGCCCAGGCGTTGATGAGCGTGGACTACTGTACCAAGGAGGAGAAGAAGGCGATCTCCGAGGCGATCCGTGGCTTCCGTTTCACGAGCCCCTTCGGCCCCACCATCCGCCGGTACGTTGCGCACGGAATCGGGCTGCATCACGCCGGGCTCCTGCCCCGCTACCGACTCCTCGTGGAGCGGCTCGCCCAACAGGGTCTGCTCAAGATCATCTGCGGGACGGACACCCTGGGGGTGGGGATCAACGTCCCCATCCGCACCGTGCTCTTCACCCAACTGTGTAAGTTCGACGGCGAGAAGGTCGACCTGCTCAAGGTCCGGGACTTCAAGCAGATCGCCGGTCGGGCGGGTCGCGCCGGCTTCGACACCGTCGGCTACGTGGTGGCACAGGCGCCCGCCCACATCATCGAGAACCACCGCCTCGACCAGAAGGCCGGGGACGACCCCAAGAAACGCCGGAAGATCGTCCGCGCCAAGCCACCCGAGAAGGGGTACCGGCATTGGGACGAGACCATCTTCCAACAGCTGGTCGACCGCCCGCCCGAGGTGCTCCAACCCCAGTTGGCCGTGGACCACGGCCGGCTGTTGATGCTCATGCAACACGCCCAGGAGCGCTCCGGAGATGCCCAGGGCGGCTACGACGCGCTGCTCGGCCTCATCGACCAGAGCCACGCACCCCCGCACATCCGGGGGCAGCTCCGCCTCGCCGCCGAGGCGCTGTTGGAGAACCTGCGCACCGCCGGCGTGGTCGGGATGGACGGCGACCAGCTCATCCTCGACCCCACCCTGCAACGCGATTTCTCCCTGCACCATTCGTTGTCGTTGTTCCTGCTCTCCGCCATCGAGTCGGTGGACCCGGCCTCGCCCACGCACGCGCTCGACGTGGTGAGCTGGGTGGAGGCGATCCTCGAGAACCCGCGCCAGGTGCTGCTGCGACAGGTGGATCGGGCGAAGTTCCAGCTGATTCAGGAGCTCAAGGCGGCGGGCGTCCCGTACGAGGATCGGATCGCCGCGCTGGAGGACATCACCTGGCCCAAGCCCAACGCCGAGGCCATCTACGCCTTCTTCAACGGCTACAAGGACCACCATCCCTGGGTGGGGGCCGAGGCCATCCGCCCCAAGTCCGTGGTCCGGGAGATGGCCGAGATCTACACCTCGTTCGCCGAGTACGTCGGCGAACTGGGCCTCCAGCGCTCGGAGGGGGTGTTGTTGCGCTACCTGAGCGAGGCCTACAAGGCGCTCGTCCAGAACGTCCCCAGCGATCGCCGCACCGACACGCTGCTCGACATCATGGCCTGGCTGCGGGCGATGCTCGCGGTGGTGGACGCGAGCCTGGTCACCGAATGGGAGCGCCTCGTGGAGGGCTCGGATGCGCCCGAGGCACCCGCGAAGATCGACATCTCCGCCGAGCCCCGGGTCTTCGCGGCCCGGGTGCGGGCGGAAGTGCACGGGTTGGTGCGTGCGATCGCCCACTTCGACTGGGTCGAAGCGGCGGCGGCCATCCGCGACCCCGACGGGCTGTGGGACGCCGACGCCATCGCGGCGGTGATGGAGCCCTTCGTCACCGAGCACGACGGCGTGCGCTTCGATCACGATGCCCGGATGGCGCGGCGGACGACGATCACCCGGGAGGGCGCGCACCAATGGCGCGTTCGTCAGCTGATCCTACCCCTCCGTCCGCCCGAGATCCCTCCGGAGGAGGGGGAAGAGGACGTGGACGTGTGGACGATCGAGGGCCGGATCGACCTGCGGACGGACACCAACCCCGACGGGCCGTTGGTGGAGCTGGTGGGTATCGGACCGTGAACGGGCGGCGACCCGTTACCCGTCGAAGCCGTAGCTGACGCTCTCGGGCGCCTCCGCGACGTTCAGGATGATGGTGCCCGCGCCGGCCCCGTAGGCCGCCTGCCACGCGTCGTGCAGGGGGGTGAGGTCGAAGCTCAACGTCTCGAAAAGGTAGGCGTCGCACATGTCGGGCGGGCCGCCGTGCCAGATCTCGAGGCCGGCCTGGACGGGGTCGCTCTCCATGAAGCTCTGGTCCGGCCAGCAGATCGCCCAGAGGTGCGTCTCGCAGCCGCCGCCGTACCCCACGTCCACGGAGAGGGTGTTGCCCTCGATGCGGACCGGGCTCGCCGCGGTGTCGCCGCTGACGATCGCGTAGTCGAAGCCGTCGGCCGCGTGGCAGGCCGAGAAGTCTTCGGGCGGCACGGTGGGCGTCGCCGTGGTCGTGCCCGAGTCGTCGGTGGGGAGGGGGCAGCCGGCGAGGGTGAGGGACATCAGGATCACGATGCGGGGCATGGGGAGGTCTCCTGCTGGAAGTAGAGCAAGTCCTGTGCCGCGCCGCGGCATCCGGCTTCAGGGGATCCCGACGGCTCCGAGGAAACGCCGCGCCAGCTCCTTGTAGCCCTCTCCGGAGAAGTGGATGAGGTCGCCGGCCATGAGCGGCGGGTCGTAGAGCCGCCAGCGGAACACGCTGCCGGGCCCCCCGGTCGCGGCCTGGAGGTCCCACGTGGCGCACCCGAACTCCGGGCCCACCTCTCGCTGCACGCGGGCCACCAGGGCCGTCGGGCCCCAGATCGCGTGCACGGTGCCCGAGATCTTCTTCCCGCGGTCCGAGGGCCCGATGAGCACGCAGGCCGTGCCGGGGAGGAGGCCGCGCATCCGGGTGAGCACGGCGCGGAGGGTTTCCCGGTAGCCGGACTCGGTGAGTCTCGGGTCGTTCGCCTCGTTGGTCCCGTAGGCGAGCACGGCGAGGTCGGGGGTGCGTCGGGCCAGGAAGGCCGCCATGAGCTCCTCGTCCCAGCGCAGCCACGAGGACGCGGTGCGGCCGCTGACGCCCATGGCGTCGATCACCACGCCCGGTCGATCGCGCTCCATGTTGACGCCGAAGAGGCGGACCGGACCGTCTCCCGCGGGCGACACGGTGAGCCGGTGGGGGCCGTCCGGGACGTGGAGGACCGCGATGCCGGGCCCCGGGGCGCCTGCGGTAGAGACCCGCACCGCCGGCGTGTCGTCCACGGCGAGGTCCACGGACCCACCTCCTGGTTGGCGGTAGAACAGGACCTCGAAGCGGGACACCGCGCGCCCGTGCGGGTTGCTCTTGGTGGTCTGCACCCACCCGATGCTCTCGGGTGCGCTGGCCTCCACGCTCACGCCGGCGATGCCCAGCTTGCCGTCGCCGCGACCCCCTTGCCGGCGGTCGTAGTCGGACATCCAGGTGCCCTGGGTGCACAGGTTGATGTCCGTGCCCCGGTAGCCCTTCCACGGTGCGGCGGGCATCACGAAGCCGTGTCCGGCGTCGCCGCCCCGGTCCTGGAGGCGGCGCCGGAGCTCGCCGGTGAAGTACTCGCCGGCCACGTGGGAGGCGCCCCAGAAGGACACGCGCACCGTCCGCTCGCCCCGTCCGGCCTCCCGCAGGACCCGCTGGACCTGGCCGGTGGCGGCGGGGTCGCCGCGAAGGGGCTCGATGGGGACGGCGGTGAGGTCGAAGGGCTGCCCGATCTGGAGACGGGCCTGCATTTCGGGGGGGAGTTGGGTGTTCAACGCCGCTGGGTCGAGGTCGAAGCGGACCATCCCGCCCGGGTCGGGCGGCGGTGGCTCGGGGGTGGGGTTGGGGACCGCGGCGACGGGCGGGACGTCCACCCCGGGCGACGCGGGCTTGCCCGACGAGGCGCAGGGGGTTTCGGGGGGGCCGGCCGTGGCGGGCACGCTGAACTCCTGCACCCAGTCCCATCCCGCGAGGGCCACCGAAAGGAGCAGCATCATGGGGAGGAGGCCTCCGGCAGCGGGGCGGGCGCGGCGGGAGCCCGAGGGGGGCCGGGCGGCGGCGGGCGCGGGCGGGACGTACCGCCCTTGGCCTTCCACGCCGTGTAGCCGGCGTCGATCGCGTCGGCGAGCAGCTGGCCGATGATGTCCTGGCCCGTTTCCGAGAGGTGGAGGAGGTCCGACCAGGCCAGCGGGGGTCGAAGCGCCGCCCAGCGGACGATGCTGTCCGGCCCGCCCATCGCGGCCTGCGCGTCCCAGAAGGCGCACCCCCAGGCGTCGGCGACCGCGCGCTCGGCCGCGATGGCGGCCGCGAGGCCGGGCTTCGACCGGGGTGCGCCGCCGCTCCGCGTGCCCTGGTCGAGCGGGGTCACGATCAGACAGCCGGCCTCGGGCGCGCCGGCGCGCAGGCGTCCGAGGGTGTCGGCGTATTGGCCGGCGTACTCGGTCGGGTCCCCTTTGAGGAGGCTGGGGAGGCCCAGCTCGTTCCCGCCCAGCATCACCACGGTGAGGTCCGGCTTCCGGCGGGCGACCTGTGCCGCGAGGTGTTTGCGCCCGCTCTGTACGAACGACCGGGTACCCACGCCGACGACGCCCAGGGCGTCCCAGACCACCCCGGGTCCCGCCGTCTCCATGACGATGCCGTAGAAGGTGGCGGGGCCGTCCGCCGACGCCCCGATCGAGGCGCTGGTGTAGCCATCCGGTCGGTCTGCGGCCGAGAAGCGGTCGACGGCGGCCGCAGCGTTGGCGGAGCCCCCTCCGGCGCCCCGTCCCGAAAGCGCAGACCACCACGACACCCCCGCCGGGTTCGCCTGGTAGTACACCTCGAAGCGGTGCATGGGGATGCGCTTTCCGTCCGACCCCTTCGGGGCGTAGAACGACACGCTGGCGTCCGCGGCGGCGGTGCTGACGATGCCGCCGAATCCGTAGCGCGCCTCGCCCCCGCCGTTGAGCAGGCTCTGCGTGGTCCACTCGCCCTTGCGCACCACGGCCACGTCCAGGCGCATGCTCCACTGCGGATCCAACCCGGCCGAGAGGTAGCCGGGCCCGCCGTTCCCGTAGCGGTCCTGGAGGCGACGACGGACGGTCCCGCTGATGCCATCGGCGGCGATCGTGGAGTCGCCCCATTGGGACGCCCGCGCCAACCCCCGCCCGGTCTCGGCCTCGGCAAGCGCACGGTAGAACGCGTCCATTCCGCGGGAGTCTGCATCCACGAGAGCGGTGGGTACGCCGGGGGGGCGGGCCGTGGTCGGGCCGCCCGGGACCGTGGCCGCTGGGACCACCGCGAGGGCGGCGGGCGGGGGGGCGATGGCGACCTCCAAGTCCCCCGAGGCCGTCTCGACCACGCGCGCCCCACGCTGGGGGGCCAAAACGCGCACGACGGGCACGGGCTCGCCCGGATGCCACGGGAGGTACCCGTCCAGGGACGGCACGAGGGCGGCCGTCGCGACGCAGACACCGGCGGTGCCGAAGCTGCTCAGGAGGGCCAACAGTCCGGAACGATCAAAAGTCATGGTAGATGAACGCCAAGGTATCGCCCGGACCCCACGCGAGCGTCGCCCAACCCAACCCGGCGAGCAATGCGCCCCACACCGGAGCCGGGAGCCGCACGAAGAGCCCGCGGGCGCGATCGCGCCAGGCGGCAGGGGTGAAGTGTGCCAGATAGCCCAACGCCAGGACGGCGGTGGCGTGAACCGAATAGCGAGGCAGCGCCCAGGTGGTGTCGGCGAGGGCCTCGAGCACCTTGCCAGCGGCCGTGACACTCTCGGCGCGGAAGAGGACGCGCGCGAGCACCACGAAGTGGAAGGTGAGGAGGAAACGCCACACCAGTCCCAACCCCTGGGGTTCGTCAAGCGTCCTCCCCGGCCCGGACTTCCGCCACCAGCGGTTGAGGGCGACGGCGCCACCGTGGAGCAGGCCGTACAGCACGAAGGTCCAGTTCGCGCCATGCCACACGCCGAGGATGACAAGCGTCACGAAGGTGTTCCGGTAGGGCGCCCAGCCGCCTCCGCGGGAGCCTCCCAGCGGGTAGTAGACGTAGTCCCGCACCCAGTCCGACAGCGTGATGTGCCAGCGCCGCCAGTACCCGGCCACGGACAGGGCCTGATAGGGGCGGTTGAAGTTCTCGGGGATGTGAAACCCGAACAAGCGGGCCGACCCGATGGCGAAGTCGGTGTACCCGGAGAAGTCGCAGTAGATTTGGAGGGTGTACGCGTAGAGGGCGATCATCACCTCGGGCCCGGTGAACCGCGCCGGGTCGGTGAACACCGAGTCGACGATGCCGATCCGGAGGATGTCGGCGACCAACACTTTCTTGACAAGACCTGTGGCGAGTCGCGCGATGCCATGCCCCACGTCCTCGCGCGAGATCACCCGGTCGGCGTTGACCTGGGAGAGGAGGGTCGCGGCGCGTAGGATGGGCCCGGCGACGAGATGGGGGAAAAAAAGCAAGAACGTGGCGAAGCGAATGGGCTTTCGTTCCGCTTTCATCCCGCGGTGCACGTCCACCACGTAGGCGATGGCCTGGAACGTGTAGAACGAGACGCCGATAGGCATGTGGCCCCGCGGGGGGACCGGGAGTGCCGGAAACACGATCGACAGGTTCTCCGCCGCGAAATGCAGGTACTTGTAGTACAGCATCGGGGCGAGGAGCACCGCCACGGAGGCCGGGAGCAGCACGTTTCGCCGGCCCGGCGCTGCCTCCAGGAGCAGCCCGGCGACGAACGAAAACGCGATGACGCCGAGCAGAAGGAGCGTGTCGAGCG
>JAYVAS010000567.1:0-2259 GCA_043750895.1 Pseudomonadota bacterium | reverse complement strand
GACGCGGGCGGCGTGGTGGTGTGCCCCGACTACGTGCTCGGGGCCTGGGACGTGAAGCCCACCTCCGGGCAGCTCCTGCTCTCGATCGCCCGCGGCTGGGTCCCGCTGTACCCCCGCGGCGGCAAGTGTTTCATCGACGCCGAGGACTGCGCCGTGGGCCACCTTCGCGCCATGGAGCGCGGCACCCCCGGGCGGCGTTACCTGCTCGGCAACCACAACGTCTCCTACCGGGACTTCATGTCGGCGTGCGCCCGGATCGCCCACCGGCCACCGCCCGTCGCCCCCCTCCCCACGACCGTCGCGCGGGCCGCCGGGATCACCGGGCGCCTGCTCCAGCGGATCGACCCCCACCGCTTCGCCGGGCTCGACCCCGACGTGCTGTTGGCCATGCAACAGCGCCGCTACCGCAACGGGCGCCGCGCGTGGACGGAGCTGGACGTCCCGCGCCGGCCCCTCGACCAGTCGATCACCGCGGCGCTCGACTGGTTCCGCGCCAACGGGTACCTCTAACGGCGACGCCCTCGGAGGAAGCCCAGCAGCGGCACCAGCAGCCAGGCGGCCCCGCCGCCCCCACAGCCGCACGACGGGCACGGGACTTCGCCGCGCTCCGCACACGGAACGACGCGGCTCCGCAGCGGCTGTCCTTCGGAGGTCGTGAACAGTCCGCCGTCATTGGCGAAGGTGATCGCCTCGCCCTGCGCTTCGCTTCCGAGGTCCACCGCGACGGGTGGGGCCGACCAGTCGAGCGTGCAGCCCTGCCACATCCACGCCCCCCCGTAGGTGCGGAGGATCACGGTCTGGCCGTCGGGGCTGACCGCACCCCCGGTGACGGCGGCGTCCAGGACGAGCTCCGCCTCCCCCACCATGACCTCCACCGTGCCGTCGCAGCGGGGGGCGGCGACGAGGTACACGTCGGCCTCGCCGTCGGAGTGTTTGGTGACGATGCGGACGGCGCCGTTGGGGAACACCAGCAGCGCCTCGGCGTTGGAGGGCTCGTCCGGGTAGGCGAACTCGCACACCGTCGCGTCCACGGCGGCGGCGTCGGACGCGGGAACCACGTACACCCGCACCGTCGCCCGCGTGTCGTCGTTGTCCCCGATGTCGGCGATCCAGAGGCAGTCCCCGGCGCCGTCCAGGCACGGGCCGTTGGCGAGGTCCTCCCAGTCGTCCATCGTGGCGCCGCGGACGGTCTGCTCCCCGACGTAGCTGCCGTCGTCGCGGAAGACGTAGAGCTTGGGCTCGTCGCCGTTGTCCCCGTGGGTGTAGTAGACCCCGTCCTCGTCCCGCCGCGCCGCGACCCCCGAGGACTCGAACGCGGGGATACCCTCCACCACCACCGAGGCTTCGGCGTCGCCAAAAGTGACGCAGGTCTCGGCAGCCAACGACCAGGAGGCGAGGAGCAACATGCTGCTGACGACTATCCTCGCCGGGTGCCCCGCGGAGATGCTCGGGATCGAGCTCCCTCCCCCCGGCGCCGGCGCGGTGAGCATGGACGACCTCCAGCGGGACACCCGCGGTGCGTCCGCCCCCGACTGGCGGGCCTTCGTGACCCGCCGCTTCGGGGAGATGCACCTGCGGGTCGACGACGGCGTCGCGCTGTGCGGGAGCCGGGGCAGCGGTCCGGAGCGGGCCTTCGTGGCACCCGAGCCCGTGGACGCCGACGGGGCCGCCAACGTCGCGGTGCTGATCTCGCTGGCGAAGGCGGCCGACACCACCGAGACGCCCGCCGCATGGCGGTTCTGCGTCGGCGTCGCCGAGGGGGTGGCGCTGGGCCCGTTCGGCCCCGGACCCTTGGCACCCGACGGGGCCCGCGCCGGCCCGGCCGATCCGCACCGCCGCCTCGAGAGCTTCGATTACCGCGTCCTCGCTGCGCAGACCGTGGCGGTGTGGGAGCGGTATGGGGGGGCGCCGTGACCCGGGCGCCGGGCCCAACGCCCCCCGCAGCGGCGCCGGGTAAGAACTACCTGGGTTCTACCGGCCACGCCTCCGCACCCGCCTCGATCGCCTGGACCACCTCCTGAAGATCGAGCGCCTCCTGCCGGACCTCCTCCGTGCGCACGCGGATCTCCTGCTCGAGCGCGCGCCGGCGGGCGGGATCGGCCTCCCGCCATTCGTCCATCCAGCCTTCGATCTCCTCGGTGCGCGCCGCCAGCACCTGGGCGCGCCGCCCCACATCACCGGCGTGGGCCGCGAGCTCGGCCGAACGGGAGCCGGCGGGCGCCGGGGGCGTCTCGCGGGAGCAGGCGAGGAAGACGGTCA
>JAYVAS010000566.1:0-1499 GCA_043750895.1 Pseudomonadota bacterium | reverse complement strand
CCGCCACCCTGTGTCCCGACTGTACGTGGGCCTTCGGGTTCGAGGGAGGCACTTGGACCAGCAGCGGCCCCAAGTGTGAGTGGATCCAGACGAGCTGGTATGATCTGGACTACCTCAACTACCGCACCAAGACGGGGTCGTACGATCAGACCTACGGCTACAGCCCGACGGCGTGGGATGAGGACGACGAGATCACTGTGTACCAGCAGATCTGGCGGTATGACCCCTCGGACACGGAGTGGCAGCGAGTCGGTTGGTTCAATTCCGGCGGGCGGCACCAGGTCTACGAGTACGGATCTGGTACTTACGTAATCGGCGACAGATGGTACGACTACTACTACTGACCGCCAGTGCCAGGGGCCGCGGCCCTCAACGCGGGGATACGTCCTATGCCTGAGCCCTTCCCGCGTCTCTCCGCCATCCTGCTCCTTTGGGCCGCCTGCGTGGGGGCCAAGCCCGACCCTTCCACCGAGTGCCCTGGGGGTTGCACCACCGACTCGGCCGCAACCTCAACCACCGACTCCACCGCCGACTCGACTCCGACCACACCCACCGAAACCGGGGACCCCACCGAGTCCGTCCCTCCCGTCGACGCGGACGGTGACGGTTACTCCGTGGAAGCGGGGGACTGCGACGATGCCGATGCAACGCGCAACCCGGGGGCGGCCGAGGTGTCGGACGGGGTGGATCAGGACTGTGACGGCGAGCCGGATGACGGGCTACGTCCGGTCGCGACGTACCGCCGGTGGGAGGTGGTGGTGGCCGACGGCGCCTACGTTTCGGGCCGGACCTACACCGAGTTCCAGAACGAGCTGGGCGACGTCATCTGCACCTTCGCGGCGCCCTGGGGCGAGGGCACACCTCCCGCCACCCTGTGTCCCGACTGTACGTGGGCCTTCGGGTTCGAGGGAGGCACTTGGACCAGCAGCGGCCCCAAGTGTGAGTGGATCCAGACGAGTTGGTATGATCTGGACTATCTGAACTACCGCACCAAGACGGGGTCGTACGATCGGACCTACGGCTACAGCCCGACAGCGTGGAATGAGGACCACGAGAGCACCGCGTACCAGCAGATCTGGCGGTACGACGTGACGCGCACGGTGTGGACGCAGACCGGCACGTACAACGGGGGAGGAGGGGCCGACAATGTGTACGAGTACGGCTCCGGCACCTACGTATTCGGCGGCAGATGGTACAACTACTACTATTGAACGACTGCGCGCGCGTTCGCGGCACGGTGGCGCGGCGGCGCCCCCGAACCTTGGGTGAGTACCTCGACCGGCGGCGGCGGCTCTCGTGGCGCCCACCAGTCGTCCCCACAATTCGCCAAGTCTGGGATAGCGCCAAACCGGACTCATCGGTACGCGTCCGGGTAGGCACCCCCACATGACCCCGGTTCTCTTGCTGCTGCTCACCGCCTGCACCGACGGGAAGCCCGAGACGACCATCCAGCCGGACGACAGCGAGCGCCCCGCGGACGCGGACGCGGACGGCTGGGC
>JAYVAS010000565.1:0-3137 GCA_043750895.1 Pseudomonadota bacterium | reverse complement strand
GTCGATGGCCACGATCACCGGGCTGACCCCGCCCGCGATCAGCGCCTTCGCGTCCACGCCGCTTGCGCGGAGCACGTCCCAGCGCGCCGCCTCGAAGATCTGGAGGTACGCCGCGTTGTTGAGGTGGTCCACCGCGTCCACCTCGGCGGCGGTGACGCGGTGCTCGTAGCTGTGGGGCATGCGGACGACTATCCGCGCGTGAGCGCACACACCGGCGCGTCGCCGCGGGCGCACGCCACCGCGTACACGCGCTTCAGCTCCCGGACGAACCCCTCGGCGTTGACGTTGTCCGGGGTCGCGACCTTGTCCGTGCCGTCCCCGTGGGCGGTCACCAGGTAGATCAGCGGCACATAGGTGCCCCGGAAGCGCTGATAGAGGCTCGACGCCGGCGTCGAGCTCTCGGGGTTCACCCGCACCCGGGCAACACCCGCCAGGGCCGCGTCCACGCTCGGGTCGTGGAGCACGTTCCGGTCGAGGTTCTTGCAGTAGTGGCACCAGTCGGTGGAGAAGTACACGAGCGTGGGCTGCCCCGCATCGACCGCCGCCTGGTACCCCTCCGGGCCCGATTGCCACGCGGTCGGCGGGGCGGGAAGGTCCTCGGAGACGTCGTACAGCTCGGGCGGGTGCGTGGGGTCGATCGTCGGGGGGTCTAGAGGCGCCGGTGGGGTGGCGCAGGCAAACAAGAGCACGAGCATGATCGATAGGGTAGCCGGGCCACCGGGTGCGTCGATGTCAATCGTCGTCGAGCATCCGTCGCGGAGGGTCATCGAGATCGTCGAACTGGCCCGTCGACGCCGCGCGGAGGAACAGGATGACGAAGGTGGCGCCCAGGCCGATGGCGAGGGGAAGCAGGAAGAAGACCGCGGTCATTCGCTTTCCTGGGACCGGACGGCGCGGTCCACCCGCAACGCCCCGTAGAGCACCAGCGCGCTGGACGCCGGCATGAGCACCGCGGCCACCAACGGGTTCACCAGGCCCGCCAGGGCGAGGGTCACGGCGACAGAGTTGTAGGCGAGCGACCGCTTCACGTTCCCGGCGACGGCGCGCTCGCTGGCGCGTGCGGCGTCGATCCCCGCCACGATCGGCCCGAGGCCGTCCCACGCGACCACCGCGTCGGCGATCAACATGCTCGAGGCCACGCCCCCACCCATGGCGATGCCCACCTGCGCGGCGGCGAGGGCCGGACCGTCGTTGATCCCGTCGCCGACGAACAACACCGCGTGCCCCTCGGCCTCACAGCGTGCCACCCACGCGGCCTTCGCTTCGGGGCCCACCTCGGCCACCACCTCGGTGACGCCCGTCTCGGCGGCGATCCGTACGGCGATGTCTGCGTGGTCACCGGTGAGCAGCACCACCCGGGCGGCGCGACGACGCAACGCCGCGACGGTGCGCGCGGCGTCGGCCCGGACGACGTCCTTGAGGACGATAGCGCCCACGAAGCCCGCGTCGCCCCACACGGCGACCTCCCCCGGTCGCCCGCGGACCAGCCGCCAGCGCCGATCGTCCACGATCCCCGAGATGCCGATGCCGGCCTCCTCGTGGACGCCCTGCCCGTCGGGGAGGGCGATGCCGCGCCGGGTCGCCTCGGCGACGATCGCCCGCGCGATGGGGTGCACGCTCTGCCGCTCGAGACCGGCGGCGATGCGGAGCACCGCGTCGTCAGCGGCCACGACGGCCGGCTGTCCGGTGGTGAGGGTGCCGGTCTTGTCGAGCACGATGGTGTCCACGGCAGCGAGCCGACGAAGGGTCGGGCCCGAGCGGACCAGGAGTCCCCGCCGCGCGGCTGAACCCAGGCCGGCGGCGACCGCCAGGGGTGACGCCAGGGCCAGCGCGCAGGGACAGGCCACGACCAGCACCGAGACCGTCACCCGGACCGCCTCGGAGGCGCCAGCGAAGGCCCACCAGGCGGCACCCCCGCTCGCGGCGAGCACGAGCGTCGCGCCCGTGAACCAGGGCGCCACCCGATCGGTCAGCGCTGGAGGCGTCGGCCGCTCGGTCGCGAGGGCGAGGCCCGCGGCGAGCCGCTCCACCAGGGTGTCGGGCCCGGCCCGGTCGACCACGATCCGGACGGACCCGTCCACGACCACCGCGCCGGCCACCACCGCGTCCCCGTTCTGCACCACCACCGGCTCGGACTCGCCGGTCACCAGGGCCATCCGCACCGAGGCGTTGCCGGAGAGGACCCGGCCGTCTGCCGACACCTCCTCGCCGGTGCCCACCTCCACGTGGTCGCCGGGCCGGAGCGCGGTCGCCGAGACCCGCTCGAGCGCTCCGCCGAGGACCCGCCGCGCGCTACGCGGTGCGGTAGACGCGAGGGCCAGCGCTGCCTCGGTGGCGCGTCGCCGCCCGCCCTGCTCCAACACCCGGCCGGCGAGCAGCAGGGCGACCAGCATGGACAAGCTGTCCAGGTAGGCCTCCTGCCCCGTGGCGGTGGCCCAGAGCGCGTGGGCGTACATGACGAGCACCCCGACGCTCACCGGCAGGTCCATGTGGAGCACACGAGCGCGGAGGCCGAACCAGGCGCCCCGGAAGAACGGCCACGCCGCCCACGTCGCCACCGGGGTGGCGAGCGCCAGGGAGGTCCACCGGAACAACGTGATGTAGGCGTCCCCCATCCCCGACCACCACCCGGCGTAGAGCGACGCCGAGGCGAGCATCACGTTCATCGCCACGAAGGAGGCGACGCCGAGACGGAGCAGCAGCGCGCGGTCCCGCGTGGGCGGGGCGGCGACGGGACGGGGTCGGAAGCCGAGCGCCTCCACCCGCTCACAGAGCGTCGCCAGGTCGGTCTGGAGCGGATCCCAGGCCAGTCGGGTGCGGCCGGTGGCGTAGGACACCGTCGCGACCCCGACCCCGGGCACCGCCTGCACCACCCGCTCCACCACCCAGACGCAGGCGGCGCAGTCCAGCCCGTCGATGGCGAGCTCGGCGGTGAGTTGGCCGTCGGGCCGTGCCGTGACCGGGACCGCGGCCCAGTCAGTGCGGTGCGCTCCGGGGCGGGGGGCGGGGCCGGCCCGCTTCTCGTAGTACCGGTCCAGCCCGGCGCCGTGGATGATGGCCGCAGCCATCTCGCACCCGCTGCAACAGTAGCCGCCCTGCTCGGTCGGAGTCCCGCAGTGGGGGCATGGCGCGGGGGC
>JAYVAS010000564.1:0-5635 GCA_043750895.1 Pseudomonadota bacterium | reverse complement strand
GCGAGGGCCGCCGTGTCCACCTGCTGCTCGGTGAGGTACCGCGCGCTGCCGACGAGCACGCGGCGCCCCTCCACGACCGCCGCGATGCCGCGCCCGGCGTCGGTGGTGAAGTCTGTCGCCGCCACCAGATCCAGCTTCCGCGCCTTCGCGCCGGAGACGATCGCCGCGGCGATGGGGTGCTCACTCCCCACCTCGGCGCTCGCCACCAGGCGGAGCAGGTCATCCGCCTCGAAACCGGCGCTGGGCACCACCTCGGCGAGCGCCGGATGGCCCTCGGTGAGCGTGCCCGTCTTGTCGACGACCAGCGTGTCGACCCGCTCCATCGTCTCCAGCGCCTCGGCGCTCCGCAGGAGCACGCCCACGCCGGCCCCACGGCCGGTGCCCACCATGATCGCCATGGGCGTCGCCAGCCCCAGCGCGCATGGACACGCGATGATCAGCACCGCCACCGCGTTGATCAACGCGAAGGCGAAGCGCGGCTCGGGACCCACGAGCGCCCAAACGACGAAGGTGAGGATCGCGGCCACGACGACCGCGGGGACGAACCAGGCGGCGACCGCGTCGGCGAGGCGTTGGATGGGCGCGCGGCTGCGCTGGGCTTCCGACACCATCTGCACGATCCGCGCGAGCAGCGTGTCGCTGCCGACCTTCTCCGCGCGCATCACGAACCCGCCGTTCCCGTTGACCGTGCCGCCCACGACGGGCTCCCCCACGCCCTTGGCGACCGGAACGGGCTCTCCCGTCACCATGGACTCGTCGACGAAGCTGGTGCCCTCCTCCACCGTGCCGTCGACGGGGATCTTCTCGCCCGGTCGTACGCGCAGGCGGTCTCCCGCGACCACGACCTCCAGCGGCACATCGGCCTCCGACCCGTCGGGAGCGAGCCGTCGCGCGATCGGCGGCGCGAGCGAGAGCAACGCCCGGATCGCCGCGTTGGTGCTCCCGCGGGCCCGAAGCTCCAACACCTGCCCCACGAGCACCAGGGCGACGATGACCGCGGCTGCCTCGAAGTAGAGCGGGACGGCGCCGTGCGCGTCGCGGAACGCGGCAGGCAGCGCTCCGGGGAAGATCGCGGCGACGACGCTGTACAGCCACGCGACCCCCACCCCGAGCGAGATCAGCGTGAACATGTTCGGGCTTCGGTTCTTCAACGACTCCCAGCCGCGGACGAAGAACGGCGCACCAGCCCACAACACCACCGGTGTCGACAACCCGAGTTGGATCCAGGGCATGGCTCGGCCTACGATCGGCGCGAACACCATCTCGCCCATCGTGAGCACGAGGAGAGGGACCGACAGGGCGCCGGCCACCCACAGGCGACGGGTCATGTCTGTCAACTCCCCGTTTTCCGGTTCGGTTGCCGTCGGGGTCACCGGCTCCAACGCCATCCCACACTTCGGGCAACTTCCGGGTCCGTCGCGGATGATCTCGGGGTGCATCGGACACGTCCACTTCGAGCCGGAGGCGGACATCTTGGCATCCAAAGCGACCGCCGGGGTTGCGCTGCCGACGGGAGCCTCCACGGTTCCGGGCGTAGGAGGCTCACCGGCTTTCGCGTAGCGCTCCGGGTCGGCCGCGAACTTCTCGGCGCACCGTTCGCTGCAGAAGTGCCAGGTGCGCCCGCCGTGGACGCGGACGGGGGCGGACGGGGAGGTGACCACCATGCCGCAAACCGGGTCGATGATCGTCGGGGGTGCGGTCTCAGAGGGGGGCATGTTCACTCCGGAGTTGCATGGCGGTCAGTCGCGGTCACGGATGCCACCGCCAATCACGAATGGCAGGCACGTCGTCGCCGTGCGCTCGGATGTACCGGTGGTGTTCGAGGAGACGTTCGTCCATGTGCGCGCGCACGTGCGCGGCCGTGGCGCCGAGCGACGGGACCCGGTCGATCACATCCTGCACGAGGTGAAACCGGTCGAGGTCGTTGAGCACGCACATGTCGAACGGCGTCGTGGTGCTCCCCTCTTCCTTGTAGCCGCGGACGTGCAGGTTGGGGTGGTTCGTGCGCCGGTAGGCCAGGCGGTGGATCAGCCACGGATACCCGTGGAACGCGAAGAGGATCGGCCGATCGGTGGTGAACAGGGCGTCGAACGCGGAATCCGACAGCCCGTGCGGGTGTTCGGTCTCCGGCTGCAGCTTCATCAGGTCGACCACGTTGATCACCCGGACCTTCAGGTCCGGGAGGTGCGTGCGCAGCAGATCCACCGCGGCCAAGGTCTCGAGGGTCGGCACGTCGCCGCAGCAGGCGAGCACGACGTCCGGGTCGCCCCCTCCGTCGTTGCTCGCGAACTCCCAGACGCCAATCCCGGCTTCGCAGTGGGCGATCGCCTGGTCCATCGTCAACCATTGGGGAGACGGCTGCTTGCCCGCCACGATCACGTTCACGTAGTTCATGCTGCGCAGGCAATGGTCGGTCACCGAGAGGAGCGTGTTGGCATCGGGCGGCAGGTACACCCGGATCACGTCCCCCTTCTTGTTTACCACGTGGTCGAGGAACCCGGGATCCTGGTGGCTGAAGCCGTTGTGGTCCTGGCGCCAGACGTGCGATGTCAGCAGGTAGTTGAGCGACGGGACGGGTCGTCGCCACGGGATCTCACGGGTGACCTTCAACCACTTCGCGTGTTGGTTCAGCATCGAGTCGATGATGTGGACGAAGGCCTCGTAGCAGGAGAACATCCCGTGGCGGCCCGTGAGCAGGTAACCCTCCAGCCATCCCTGGCATTGGTGCTCAGACAGCATCTCCATCACCCGCCCCTCCGGGGAGACATGGTCGTCTCCGGGCAGAATCTCGGCGGTCGACGCCCGACTCGTCACCTCGAACACCGCGTTCCAGCGGTTCGAGTTGGTCTCGTCCGGGCTGAACACCCGGAAACGATCGGGGTTGGCGACGATGACGTCGCGGATGAGCTCCCCCTGAACCCGCGTGGCCTCGGCGTCGACGCCTCCGGGGGCAGGTACCTCGACCGCGTAGGCCCGGAAGTCGGGCATGACCAGGGCGCGGCACAGGAGCCCGCCGTTCGCGTGCGGGTTCGCGCTCATCCGGCGCTCGCCGACCGGTGCCAGCGCGGCCACGTCCGCCACCAGTCGTCCGTGGGTGTCGAAGAGCTCCTCGGGCCGGTAACTCCGCATCCAGGCCTCCAGCATCGCGAGATGCGCGGGGTTCTCGGCGAGGCCGGCCAGCGGCACCTGGTGGGCACGGAAGGTGCCCTCGATGGGCACTCCTTCCACCTCTCGCGGGCCCGTCCAGCCCTTGGGGGTGCGGAGCACGATCATCGGCCAGCGCGGTCGGACCGTGAACCCGTTCGTGCGTGCATCGGCCTGGAAGCGGCGGATGTCGTCGAGCGCCCGATCGAGCGCCGCCGCCATCGCGACGTGCATTGCCGCGGGGTCGTGCCCCTCTACGAAGAGGGGGGCGTAGCCGTAGCCACGCAGCAGCGCCTCGAGCTCCTCGTGCGGAATGCGCGCGAGCACGGTCGGTCCGGCGATCTTGTGCCCGTTGAGGTGCAGGATCGGCAACACCGCGCCGTCGGTGACGGGGTTCAGGAACTTGTTGGCGTGCCAGCTCGTCGCAAGCGGACCCGTCTCCGCCTCGCCGTCACCCACCACGCAGAACACCACGAGGTCGGGGTTGTCGAACACGGCGCCGAAGGCGTGGGAGAGGGAGTAGCCCAGCTCCCCGCCCTCGTGGATGCTGCCGGGGACCTGTGGCGCCACGTGGCTCGGGATGCCCCCCGGGAACGAGAACTGGCGGAACAGCCGCTTCATCCCCGCCTCGTCGGCGGTGACCTCGGGGTAGACCTCGCTCCACGTGCCTTCGAGCCAGGTGTTGGCGACGATCCCCGGTCCGCCGTGGCCGGGCCCGATGACGTAGATGGCGTCCAGATCCCGCTCTCGGATCGTCCGGTTGGCGTGCACGTAGACGAAGTTGAGCCCGGGTGTGGTGCCCCAATGGCCGAGCAGACGAGGTTTCACGTGGGCGATGCGCAGCGGCTCGCGCAGCAGGGGATTGTCGAGCAGGTAGATCTGGCCGACGGAGAGGTAGTTCGCGGCACGCCACCACGCGTCCATCTTCCGTACGAGTTCGGGGGACGGCGGCGCGTTCATGTTGGATCTCCGTCGGTGAGCACGGCGATGGTCTGCCGGGCGATGACCGACGCTTCGTCGGTGTGGAGGACGCGGGCGACGGTGCGGCTCCCATCGGTCGAGATGACGGCCTCGCCGGCCTGGTTTCGCACGAGGTCGATCTCCACCCCGAGGTGGCCGAGGCGCTCCGCGATCCGCCTTCGAACGGGCGCCGCGTGCTGGCCGATGCCACCAGCGAACACCAGCGTGTCGAGGCCACCCAGCGTCGCTGCGAGCGCTCCGACCGCCTTCGTCGCCTGGTAGCAGAAGAGGGCCACCGCTTCGGCCGCGTGCGGATCGTGGTCCTCGGCCGAGAGGAGATCGCGCAGGTCGGCGCTCGTCCCGGACACCCCGAGGAGCCCGGAGCGGTGGTTCACGAGGTCGTCGACGTCCATGCCGGACCGGAGGAGGTGGAGCAGGACACCGGGCTCGAGATCGCCCGAGCGGGTACTCATCATGAGCCCCGAATTGGGTGTGAAGCCCATCGTGGTCTCGACGCAGCGCCCGTCGCGCACCGCGGCCATGCTCGCGCCGGAGCCGAGGTGGGCGAGCACGACCCGCCCGCGAACGGTGGCGGGCGCGATCCGTGCCAGCTCCTCCATGAGGAAGGTGTAGGAGAGCCCGTGGAACCCGTACCGGCGAACGCCCTCGTCGGCGTGGCGACGCGGGATCGGGAGCAGCCGTGCCAGCCGCGGCAGGTCGGCGAAGAAGGCGGTGTCGAAACAGGCAACCTGGGGCAGGTGGGGCCATCGGCGCCCGACCTCCGCGATGATCGCGAGCTCCGCAGGCAGGTGATCGGGGTCGAGCGGGACGAGCGGTTCAAGCTCGGCCAGCAGCCGGGGCGTCACGCGGCACGCCCGATCCTGGAGCGGTCCCCCGTGGACCACGCGATGGCCGACGCCCTCGAGGCGCGACAGCTCGGAGGCGCCGAGGTCTTCGAGGATCCGAGCGAGCGCGGCGCCGTGGTCCGCCGCGGTGGCGGCGATTCGGTCTACGGCTCCGGCGGCCACACGCTCCCGGCCAGCGTACAGCGCCCACTTCAGGCTCGAAGAGCCGGCGTTGAGGGTGAGCACCCGCGGTGCCGCACCGGTCATGGGGTGGTGCCCGGTGGGGTTCACGGCTTGGGGGCCTTGGCGGGTTCAGGCGCCGGTGTGGGGGCGCCGGGCTTGGCCTCGGCCGGCGGGGCGACGGGGGCTTTCGGCGGCGCGGCCCCCTCCGCGTGGACGTCATGCCGGGCGCTCTCCCACTCCTGGAGCGCCCGAACCTGCTCGCGCCCCAGCTCCTCGTAGAGGGCGTGGATCCGTTCGATGGCGTGCGGCGTCAAGGTGGGCGGAGCGGGTGGGGCGGTCGGTGGTCCGGCCGCGGGCGGCGCGGCCTCGGCCTTGGGCGCCTCGGCCGGTGGGGCCGTCGTTGGCTCGACCTTGGCCGGTGCCACCGGTGCGGGCTTTCCTGTTGGGATGGCTGCGGGCTTTCCTGCGGGGCCGACCGCGGGCTTTCCTGCAGGAGCGGGCAC
>JAYVAS010000563.1:0-3345 GCA_043750895.1 Pseudomonadota bacterium | reverse complement strand
GTAGGAGTTCTCGTCGACGAGCAGGTCGGTGCCGTCCAAGGAGACGCGGGAGTGTAAGGAGATGCGCCCGTAGGGGGACTCAACCGCCCAAACCGGGCGCCCCTCCCGGTCCACGATGAACACCCAGCTCCCGAAGTCGGCGTCGACCAGGGAGAGGAACAGGTAGTTGGTGTCGGGATCCCAGGCGGAAACGTCCCCGTCCACGCTCTCAGGCAGGGGGACGAGCCCGGGGAGGGGCGCGTTGTCGATGGTGAGAGCGTCTCCGGCGAGGGCTCCGTCGCCGAAGTCGTTGACCACACGCAGCTCCGCCGTCTCCCCGTAGGGGACCCCGGCGACGAGCTGACGGGCGGGCCCGGCTGCCACCGGACGGCTGGGCGTGGCCGACCAGGCTTCGCCTTCGAAGCGGTACTCCACCCAGACGGTGGCGTCGGCGTCCTGTTGCCAGTCCACCCAGACCAGCGCGCCGATGTCGTCGTCGACCGACGCGCTCACGGCGCTCACCTGGGCGCTGGTGTAGGAAGGAACGGACTCCGTGGGGGGCGGCCCTTTGGCATCCACGCAGGCGAGGAGAATCAGGATCGGTAGCAAGGGCTCTCCAATGTCGGTTGCATCTTCCAAGTCAGCCCGGGAGATATCCTTCCAGGTAATTCCTCAGCGCTTCCGGCTCGAGGTAACTCTCGGGGACGCGAGTGACGACGCGCAGTTGGTCGTCCAGCAAGAGCAGCGCCGGGAAGATGACCCCGCCGGTGAGCGGGTCCGACCAGCCCGTCGGGTCCGACACCACCGGCTGGTCAATGCCGAAGGACTCTGCCCAATAGAGGAGATCCTCCGTGGTGGGCGGGTCATTCTCCATGTTCTCCCGCATCACGGTGACGTAGACCAACCCCGGGTTGGCGTCCACGGTTGCCTGGACGTCGGCGGCGATGTTCTGGCAGGGGACGCACCACAACGCGCTCACGTCCACCACCGTGTAGTGGGTGTTGAACTGGTAGAGGGCGACCGGGTCCGCGAACTGGTCGTCCATGCAGAAGTCGGGGGTGACGGCGTCGGTGACGAACGCCTGGGGATCGGTGGGCGGGGTCCACAAGAGCTCGCCGGTCGGCCAGGAGTTGCCGTCCCCGATGCAGGACAGGGCAGAGACCGCATCCTCCCCCTTGGAGTGCAGGACCGGGACGCAGGCCAGGAACGGGAGGAGGAGCATGCGCGGATTGTACGCGGGAAGGAGACCGATCCGCCAGCAAAGGGATCCGTCCCGGGTCGCACCCCGGCGACGACAGCGGGCCGGCCCGCATGGCCGGGGAGTCGGCGTGGTATCGTCCCTTCGTGCCGATCCTCCTCCTCCTCGCCTGCATCGACTACGCCATCGAGGACGAGCCCAAGACCGTGCCCTTCGACTCGGGGGAGCCTCTGCCGGTGGACAGCGTCCCCGTGGACACCGCCACCCTCCCGACCGACACCGGGACCACGCTCCCGCAGGACGAGGCCTGCGACGGGGAGGACGACGACGGGGACGGCCTCGTCGACGAGGACTTCCCCGACACCGATGCCGACGGCGTGGCCGACTGTGTAGACGCCGAGGAGTGTGACGGCCTCGACAACGACGGCGACGGCTTGGTGGACGAGGACACCGACCTCGACGCCGATGGGGTGCCGGACTGCGCGGAGGTGGACCACGAGGTGTCCCTCTCGCTCGCCGCCGACGATGCCTGGGAGGTCTGGGCGGATGGCGTGTACCTCGGGGCCTCGACGGCCAGTTGGTCCACGGCGACCGACTTCCTCCTGACCTTCGAGACCGGACCCCACGTGATCGCGGTGCACGCCTGGGACATCTACGGGATGCCGTCCGGGTTCATCGCCGTGGTGGCCGTCGACCGCACCCCGTTTGCGCTGACCGGCGACGGGAGCTGGACCCTGCTCCGCTCCACCCCTTCGCCGGGCTGGGAGCTCGCCGGCTTCGACGACGCGGCATGGGCCGTCCCCGACGTGTGCACCGGCGGCTGGTGGGGCACGTCCCCGTCCACCCTGTGGAGCGCCGGCGCGGGGATGGTGTGGGAGGGAGACTGCCTGGGGACGGGCGAGGGGTGGTTCCGGTTGGAGATGGAACTACCCTGAGCGGTGCTGGACCGAGGGTGCAGGCGCTCCCCTACCTCTTCACCCCGGTCCCCCGAAAACTCTCGGTGTTGCGCACCCGACGCGACACCTGGATGTCGGCGTAGCCGGCCTCGGCGTACCAACGCTCGAAGTCCTCGCTCATGAAGTACGCGGTGACGGGGATGCGGAGCCGGTCGTAGATGTCGGCCACCACCACCTCGAAGGGCCAGCGGGAGTGATCGTGCACGGGCAGGTGGGTGACGAGCGAGCCGAGGACGGGCGCTGCGCCGAGGAAACGATGCGGGGTGTGCGAGAAGATGCGAAGCGCCCCGGCGATGAACTGGCTGGTGCGGAGGAGCTGGTCGGACGTCATCTGTTCGGTGGCACCCCGGAGGGCGCCGGTCGCGATGCGCGTGAACCCCTGCCGGGGGCCGTACGCCCAGACCGAGAAACGTCCACCCGACTTCACCAGCGCGTTCAGGGCCGAGAACGCCGCCGGAGGGTCGGCCACGTGGTGGAGGACGCCAAAGCAGTAGACGAGATCGAAGGCGTCCTTCCGAAAGGGCGGACGGGCGACGTCCCCCAGGACGACGTGGGCCCTGAGGCTGTCGCGGAGGTTGTGGGCCGCGGCCCTCACCGCCTCCTCGCTGGCGTCGAGCCCGACGATCTCGGCGCCGTATCGGGCCGCGAAGTACGCGTGCCGACCGAAGCCGCACCCGGCGTCGAGCACCGTGCGCCCGAGGAACGCCTCGGGGAGCACCGGATCCAGCAGATCCTTGAAGTTGTCTTCGAACTCCGGGGCCGCGACCTCGAACTGGGTCAGCTGGTGCCCGGTGCCCGGGGCGGCGACCGCGTCCGGCAACAACAAGCGGGGGATGCCGTCGACGATGGGGAACCGCGCCGCGCACTCGGTGCACGTCAGGTGGCCCGACCGAACCTCGGTGAGGCGACCGTTCACCACCCCGGGGATCTCCTCGTCGGGCTCGATGTGGCCGGACCAGACCTCGCGCTCCTCGGCGTGTTCGATGCTGAGCTGGAACGAGCCGTCCCCGCAGGCGGGGCAGGCGAGGAGTTCGACGAGGCGGAGCTTCATGGCGCCGATCGCCTAACCCGACCGGGGCGCCGTCCCATGGACGCCACCTCGCCGTAGAGCGCGCGCAGCGCCTCCACCTCGTGCGGGGCGGGCTCGGGCTCCACCACCACCAGGCGACCCAGCGGCAGAACCGACAGCCAGGCCTTGGCCTCGAGCTGGCC
>JAYVAS010000562.1:0-6774 GCA_043750895.1 Pseudomonadota bacterium | reverse complement strand
GACACGGCCCTGGCGCAGTTGCTCCCCTCTCCCGCCGGGAGAGGGTGCCCGCAGGGCGGGTGAGGGGAGCCGAGGCGCTGCCGTTTCAACCCTCATCCGGCGCTTCGCGCCACCTTCTCCCGGAGGGAGAAGGGTTGGTTGTCGGACCTCATCCGGTGCTTCGCGCGACGTCCTCCCGAGTCATTCGCACAACGTGTCCCCGTACCGCGCCTCATTGTCCAGCTCGGTGCGCTCCTCGACCTCGCCGGCCTCGTCCACGCGCACGATGAGCGCGGTGACCCCCGCGGGCATCGGGTCCACCTCCCACTCGAACCCCTCCGTCTGCGCGCCGGCGGGGATGGGGACGGTCCATCGGGTGGTCGCCAGCATCACCGGCTCGGCGCCGCCGTAGCCCCAGAGGGTCACGTCGAAGGAGGACGTGACCGTCTCGGTTCCGTCATTCGCGAGCTGCGCCCAGACCGAGAGGCGTTCGTCGACACACTCGGTGATGCACACGTCGGCGACCGACACGGTGAGGTTGGCGAGGTAGCTCGGGGCCACATCGCTCGGTTGCCCGTGGTAGCGCGTGTCGCCGGTCGCCCAGCCCATGGTCGGGTAGGGCACGAGGCCCCCCACCTCGTCGACCAACTCGGGCAGGTAGGCGTATTGGTTCCAGACCCCGCGGGTCCCCGGCCAGGTCGGGTCGTTGATCACCCGAAGCCCCACCTCGGGCCCATAGGTGCCGTCATTCCCGAACAGGATGTCCGCGCTGCCATCGCCGTCCACGTCGGCCACGGTGGCGTACTCGGGTCCGGTGGCGCTGGTGTGTCCCGCGTACTGCATCCGCACCGCCCCGGTCGGACCGTCGAAGATCCACACGTCGTGCTCGTCGGCGTAGACGACCTCGTCGACGCCGTCGCCGTCGAAGTCGAAGGCCGCGCTGCTCGTATACCAGCTCGAGTCGTCCTCGGTCGGGGCGGACCACAACAGGGTCCCGTCCCCGTCGAGCATGACGTAGCTCCACTCCGTGCCGATGCCGATCTCGGCGCTGCCGTCGCCGTCGAAGTCTGCGACCGCGGCAACGGCCTGGCTGACCTCGGGGAGCACGATGTCCCCAAGCAGTGTCCCTTCGAACGTATACGCGTAGACCTCTCCCTCATTGACGACCACCACGTCCCCGTCGCCGTCGCCGTCCAGGTCTCCGACGGCCGTGGTTCCGTCGACCCGGTCCATCGAGAGCAGTACGCGCCCCTCGTCGTCGTACACGGTGTTGCCCCCGATGATCTCGAGCCGACCGTCTCCGTCCAGATCCCCGACCGCCGGCGCCATCATCCATAGCGTGGCACCCAACCCCCCGGAGAGCGTCCCCCGTTGGCTCATGTCGCTGTTGAGGAGCGTCGCGCCCACCAGGACTTCGCCGGTCCCGTCGCCGTCGAGGTCGGCGACCGTGACGTACCGCGGCATCGCGTCTCCGGTCCCGGTGTAGAGGCCCGCGAAGCGCTTCAGGGCGCCGTCCTGCCCGTTGTAGACCGCCAACCCCGACCCTCCGGCGCTGAGCACCTCCGGCCAGCCGTCGCCGTCGATGTCGGCGATGGCCGGAATCGTGGACTCCATGTAATAGGCGAAGGCGGCGGCCCAGATCTGGGTACCGTCGTCGCCGCGGAGGGCCTCGACGGTGCCGGTGTCCACCCGCCACTGTACGACACAGGGAACGTCCGACGTGTCGAGGGCACCATCGCCGTCGGTGTCGACCAGCCGGCCGACGATGGGCGGGAAGGTGCTGGTGTACCCGTTGGTCGTGGACCAGGACACGGTTGGATCGTAGGTGGCGGTGACGTCCGGGGGGTGGATGACCTCGACCGCCCCTTCGGGGAAGGACCGGTCCACGCACGCCGCCCAGGTCTCCGGGTCGGTGTCGGTGTCGGGGTCGGTGTCGGTGGTGGACACGGCGGTGTCGGAGGGGGCGGTCTCCTCGCCGGGATCAGCCGGGTCCTTGCCATCCAGGAAGAGGTCGTAGTCTGAGCAGGCGAGCAGCAGGTGCATCATCGGGGACCTCGTTGGGTGGCGGAGTCGACGTCGTCGCAGGGGGTGGCCTCTCCCGAGGCGTGGAGCGCGGCGACGTGGGCGGTCACGGTGGCGCAGGCGTCCGCGGCGTGGGCGAGGCGCGTGGCGAGGCGGAGCAGGTCCACCCGGCGACCGGGGTCCGGATCGAGGAGAGCCGCCTCGGCGACGTCGCGGGCGTCCTCGCGGCGACCCGCACGCTCCAACTCCGAGGCCCGCAGCCACACCAGCTCGCGGAGCGTCGACCCGGTGGCGTCCCCCGCGTGGTCCAGGGTGGCGAGGACGTCCGCCGGGGCGGCCCCGCCGCGCTGCTGGGCACGGGCCCGACCGACCAGGGCCGCGGGCGTGGTGGGGAGGCAGTTGACCGAGTCGCCGGCGCCGTACCGGGCCTCCGGGGCCGCGCCGCACTGTACGCCGACGATGCCGTGGGCTACCGTGACGGTCGTACCCATCGCGTCCCGCACCACGGTGAACCCGGTCCCCACCACCCGCACTCGTGCCTCGCCGGTCTGCACGGTGAGGCCGATCCCTGCGTCGGGCACCACCTCGAAGCCGACCGAGCCGGCCTGCCAGTCGACCGTCATGGTGCGGTCGTTGCCAGTCACGATTCCGTCTCCGTCCCAGCGGGCGTGCACCGAAGCGCCGAAGTCGGCCTCACCGGCATCGGCGAGGACACGATCGACAGGGATGGGGGGCGCGGGACGGAGGAACAACCCCGCCGCGGCGGCCGCCAGGGCGAGCGCCGGGACCAGGAACCAGGCGCGCCGGGCCCGGGCGGCGGGCTGCGTCAACCGGGCGTGGATCCGTGCCTCGGCGGCTGGGCCGAGCCTGCGGTGCTGGCGGAAGGTGTCGAGCTGGTCGCGGTGATCGCTCATGGGTCGGACTCGGGGCCGGGGGGGGCCAGCGCGAAGGCGGGGGCGAGTTGGCGGAACCGGGCGCGCGCCAGCCGCAGGCGGCTGCGCACCGTACCCGCGGGGATGCCGAGCAGGGTGGCGACTTCTTCCGAGGTGCGTTCTTCGACGTCGCAGAGCACCAGCACCTCGCGCTGTTCGGCGGGCAGGCGTTCGAGCAGCTGGGCGACGCGGTCGGCGGTCTGGCGCGCTTCGATCTCGACCCAGGGCTCGCTTCGGCCCGGTCGCTCGACGGACACGCCGGGGAGCCACCGTCGGAACCAGGCGCGCCGCCGGTGGTTGGCCAGCACCCGTCGGGTCACCGCGTAGGCGAGGGCCTCGACGGGCACCTCGGACGGGTGACCGGGCAAGCGGTCGAGGACGATGAGCAGCACATCGTGGGTCGCCTCTTCGGCGTCGACGCCGGGACCGCCGAGCGCCCCGCACCAGCCGCCGACCAACGGGAGCAGCCGACGGAGCAGCGTGTCCTGGGAATCGGCGGGAGAGCGTGTCAGCGGGACCATTCGACCGGGGGGTGTCGTGGGACGGGGGTCCTGATCACTCTGGGCGATCCTTTTTGGGGGGCAACCACGCGACCGAGACGCTGGGGCTCACCCAGCCCGTCGACCAGGCGTCCTGCGCCACCCCGGCCACGTCCACCCGCACCGCGCGGAGATCCCGTCCGATCGTCGTCTCCACCCCGATCTGGAGGGGCCCCGCGGCCACCCCGAGGCCGACCCGGGCCACCGCGGCGGGGATCCAGGCGGCGCCAGCGTCCTCGCCCTCTTCCCGGAACTGGACCCGCGCCAGCGCGCCACCGGCCAGGGCCATGAGCGCGACGGGGCCGAGCGTGGTGCCGGCGCCGAGGAGGAGGTCGCTGTGGGCCGTGGCGGCGCTGGCCTCGGCCACGGTCGGATCGAGGTCGATGCCGGACGGGGACGTGAGCCCGAGCTGGAGTTGGGCGCGAAACGCCCGGTGGGCCAAGGTGAGGCCGGCGTCCCCGCCGAAGGCCGGGGGCGCGCCACCCCGTACGAGCGCGCGCATCGTCAATGACGGGGCGAGCGTGGGCGGCGGATGTCGCGCGGGCGCGGGCGGTTCGAGGGGATCGACCGGGTCGAGGGGGTCGGAGGGCGGCGGGATGGGGGTGGAAGCGGTGGCGGGTACTTCCGGGGACGGGGAGGCCGTCGGTTCGGGCGCGGCGGGGGTGGGCTCGGGCGCGGTGGCGGTGGGTTCGGGGGCGGCGGGGGTGGAGGCGGGTCCTTCCGGCGAGCGTGGGGTCGGACGTCTCGGCGGCGCCGAGGATGCGCCGGGAGTCGCCGGCGCCGCGCGTGGCGCGGTAGGCGCGGGGCCGACGGCCGCGAACGGCGGCTCCCCGGGGTCGAGCAGGCTCTGGGCGAGCCAGACCAGCTCTTCGCGTTGCCGCGCCGAGCTGGGGATGGCGACGGAAGCCTCCCGGCGCACGCCCGCTCGGTCGTGCACCACCAGCACCCACCGCGTGCCCGACACCTCGATCGCCGCCCAGGCGCCGTCGGGATCGTCGCCGGGCCCGGCCGTGAACCCGGCGAGTCGGAGCGGGGCCTGCCAAACCTCGACGGGCTCGGTCCCGGGCAGCCGGAACGGAGTCTCCGCGAACACGAGGCCGATGAACAGGAGCATCCGCGCCATCTTGCCCGCCGGACGGGAGGGGCGCCAGGAAGAGCGGCGCACGGCGCCATCATCGGGCGGCGTCGGCGGACATGCTCCCTCCTCGCTCCTTGGGCTCGAGGCGCATCGACGCCCTCGGTCCGACACGTTTATTGACGGACAGGCCCTAACGCGCTGGACACCGCTCAACTTAGTATACTATGCTCTACTAGCTCCGAGGAACCATGCCCCAGACCCGCCGCGCCCAGGTCCTGCTCGAGCCTGGGGAGTACACGCAGCTCGAGGAGATCGCCCGCCGGGCGCGCGTGTCGGTGTCAGGGCTGATTCGGGACGCGGTGCGGGAACGGTATTTCCGCGCGGCACCGGACCGCCGCGCCGTGGTGGGCGAGTTGCTCTCGATGCACCTCCCCGTCAACGAGGACTGGCGCGAGCTGGGCCGGATGATCGAGGAGGCCCATGGCGACGATCTTCCTTGATTCCAATGTCTTCCTCTACGCGGTCGGCTCCGACGGGGACCTTCGCGTCCCTTGCGGCAGCATCCTCCAAGCGGTAGCCGAGGGCAGCGTCGACGCCACTACCAACTCCGAGGTCATTCAGGAGATCCTCCATGTCCTCCGGCGAAAGGCGCGCCACTCCGACGCGCTCCTCGTCGCCCGCCGGGTGAGCCTGCTCTTCCCGGACCTGCTCCCAGTCACGCAAGCGGACATGGCGCGCGCGATCGACATCCTGGCGGGTGATCCCACCCTGCCCACCCGCGACGCGGTGCACGCCGCGACGATGCGGGGCGCCGGGATCTCCCACATCGTCACCGCTGACCGAGATTTCGACCGCGTGGAGGGCGTGTTGCGCCTCGAACCGCGGGACTTTCCTTGGGCCGGCGTGTAGAACATCGGGATGTGTCTCCTACTCCGTAACGAGCACGCTGACAGATCGGCGGGCGGCGCACGACTCCCCCGCTTGAAGATCCGCCCAACTGCGCGTAAAATGAATCGGTGCGCATCTCACTGCCCCCCTCGCTGGTCGCGACGAACGACCCCACCGGAGAAAAGCTCGCACTCTATCGTGACATGACGCCCGCGCAGCGCGCGGCGATCACGGCGGCCGTCTGTCGATCGGCAGCCGCGCTCCTCGCGCTGCATCCGGACCGACAACGGGTCCTTGACCTGGAATCCCCGCTCCCGCCGAGCTCAATCGCGGCGCTTCGGCGGCTTCGAGATGGTTGAGGGGCTGGACGCGAACGCGAACGCGCTCTTGTTGACCGGGGCTCTCGAGGCGGCGGGGATTTCCTACGCGATCGGCGGCGCGCTGGCGTACGGCGTGTGGTCTGCGCCGCGCGGAACGCACGACGTGGACCTGAACATCTTTCTCGCTGAGGATCGCATCGATGACGTAATCGAAGTCCTCACCCCCGCAGGCTGCGTGTTCGATCGGGAGGAGGCTCATCGGCGGGCCCGCGAGGGCGCGGTCGTCGTCGGACGTATGGCGGGCATGCGCATCGACCTGTTCTTTGCCACGATTCCATTGTCCTGGGAGGCGGCCGCCACCCGCGTGCGGGTCGAAACGTCCGCGGGTCCGCGGTGGTATCTCTCGGCGGAGGCCACTGCCCTCTTCAAGCTTCTGTTCTTCCGAACAAAGGACAAATTGGATCTCGACAATCTGCTCCAGGTCCGCGGGGGCCTTCTCGATGGCGCCTACATTCGCCGCTGGCTCGTGGACATGATGGGGGACGACGACGAGCGCGTCGCGTTCTGGGATTTCCTCGTAGCGGGCGGACACGTGTGAACCAGGCGCTACGTGTGTGGCGGGCGGGTAGAACTCCTGTGAGAGTTTCCTACTCCGTAACGGTATCGCTGCTGGCGCCCGGTTCCCGTCCTCATCCCTGCGGCCCCCAGGCACGATAGGGCAAAACGCCCAACACCGGGCGAAGCCCTATCGGCTTCGCCCGGCGTTCTCTGCTGTCCCCCAACTGCTGGGACCCAGTTCCCGTCAAACGGCCTACGGATCGTTGTCGTTGTCGGAGTCCCAGTTCGTCTCGCTCGCCGGACTGGTTTCGGTGCAGGTACCGGTACCGGTACCTCCGCCGGTCGGGTTCGAGACGACGGAGATGTAGTAGCTGTTGTGCGCCTGCTCCCAGGCCGTCACGTGGAAGGGTGTCTGTGCGTTCGCGACGTTGTGCCCGAATACGAAGACGAGGGGCTTG
>JAYVAS010000561.1:0-3446 GCA_043750895.1 Pseudomonadota bacterium | reverse complement strand
TACGATGGCGTGGTGGTCGACGCACCGTTGGTGGTCCGTCGTCGCCGTGAGGGGGACCGTTTCCGCGTGTACGTCGGAGACCGCCTTTGCTGGGAGGCGTCCGTCGCCACCCCGGTCACCGGCGCGCTCAAAGCCGCGTCGGTGTCGCCCGTCGGCGGATCGCCGGCGGCCTGGCCGATCACCGAGTTCTACGCCGCGCACACCTTCCACGGCCCCACGCTGCGGGGCCTGGTCCAGGTCGACGGGGTGGGCGACGACTTCGTGCACGGGCGCGTCCTGGTCGGCACCGCCGCCGAGTGGGGTCAGACCGGGTGGACCTTCTCCCCGCTCGCCATCGACTCTGCCTTCCAACTCTGCGCCGTCTACGCGTTGCAGCGGCTGGGTCGCGCGGGCTTCCCCGTACGTGTCCGCCGGTGGACGGCCGCGCCCATTCCCGCCGGAACCACCGAGTTGGTCGCCTGGGGTCGGTTCACCGAGGCCAAGGGTGACCGCTTCACCGGGGATGTCACCCTCGCCCTGCCCGACGGGACGGTGGTCGGCGTCGGCGAAGGCGTCGAGGCCGAGCTTCGGGCCGAGGGCGGTCCGGACGTGCCCGAGGAGTTCTGGAACTTCGAGCAGTTCCCGGGTTGGCAGGATCTGAGTCTGCGGCTGCAGATGCTCGAGGGTGCGGGGGTAAGCAACCCGTACTTCAAGCTCGTGGAAGGGGTCGCGCGCGACACCGTGTCCATCGGTGGCGTGAAGCACATCCACTTCTCGGGTTACAACTACCTCGGCTTTTCGGGGCATCCCTACGTCAACCAGCGCGTGGTGGACGCCGTCAAACGCTATGGCACCAGCGTGTCCGCGTCCCGGGTCGCCTCGGGCGAACGCCCCATCCACCGCGAGCTCGAGCAGCGGATCGCCGCCACCCTCGGCGTCGAAGACTCCATCGTGTTCACCGCTGGTCACGCCACCAACGTGACCACCATCGGGCACCTGTTCGGCCCCAAGGACCTCATCCTCCACGACGAGCTGATCCACGACTCGGTGTTCCAGGGCATGAAGCTCTCCGGCGCCGCCCGGCGGCCGTTCCCGCACGGAGACATGGCCGCGCTCTCCCGTATGCTCACCCAGCTCCGGGCGCGCTTCGAAAAGGTGCTCATCGTCGTCGAGGGTGTGTACTCGATGGACGGTGACCTCTGCGATCTGCCCGCCGCGGTCGCGCTGAAGGAGAAGCACCGCTGCTTCCTGATGGTCGACGAGGCCCACAGCTTCGGCGTCGTCGGCCGGCGTGGCTACGGGGTGTCCGAACATTACGGGGTGGACGCGAAGCGGGTCGACCTCTGGATGGGCACCCTGTCCAAGTCACTCTCCAGCTGCGGCGGTTACATCGCGGGCACCTCGGTGCTGGTGACGCTCCTCAAGTACACCGCGCCCGGCTTCATCTTCTCGGCCGGCCTCACGCCTGCGAACACCATGGCCGCCATCGCGTCCCTGGAGCTCATGGAGCGCGAACCCGAGCACGTCGCGAAGCTCCAACACAACTGTCGGTACTTCTACGACCGTTGCCAGGAATACGGCCTGGACACCGGGCCGGCGCGCGGCGAGAGCGCGGTGTTGCCGGTCATCACCGGAAACAGCTTCCACGCACTGTTGCTCTCGGATGCGCTGATGCACCGTGGCATCAACGCTCAGCCCATCCTGTACCCGGCCGTGGCCGACAACGCGGCGCGGATCCGCTTCTTCCTGTCGTCCCTCCACAGCGAGGCGCAGTTGGCCCACACCGCGGCGGTGGTGGCCGGGGAGCTGGAGCGGTTGAGGCGAGAGAAGCCGGTTTAGGACCCACGCGACGCCGAGGCCAGCCCTCGCGGCGAGACCCCCCGCCCGCGTCGCCCTACGCCGGGACACGGACCGCACCAACGTCCCACCGTTTCTACCGGATGGCGCCGTGGGATCGGACTGGGAGGAACGGGTAGCGGGACACCTAAAGCACTTATGGAACGTGCGTCATCGAGCTGTCGCCCCCGAGGCGGAGCCCAAGGCCGGCGACGGCGGCCCGGCGGAGGTGGGTGGCCGTCAATAGCCTGGCGGGCACTTCTCTTCGTCGATGCGCCCGTCGTCCCCGATGCAGTCGCAGCCGCCGGAACCCCAGACCCACTCCCCAAAGTCGTCGTTCTGATACGCGCTACGATACCACACTCCGTCGGCGCAGTCACCGCAGCGAGCCTGAAGGCGCAGGTCCTGCGTACACGCCTCCTCCGGCGGGTCCCCCCCCTTGCACTTCGGCTCGCACGCCGGGGCGCCCGCGAGGAGGGGGAGCGCACACAGGACCGCGCGCCAGGAGAGTCGGGGGCTCGGGTGGGCGCTGGTCAGTAGCCGTCGGGGCACTTCTCATCGTCGATGCGCCCGTCCTCCCCGATACAGTCGCAGCCGGGGGGGCTCCACTCCCATTTCCCGAGTTCGTCGTTCTGGAACACCACACACTGCCACACCCCGTCGGCGCAGTCCCCGCATCGGGCCTGCCACCTGGCCTCGTATGTACATTCCTCCTCCGGCGGGTCTCCCCCCTTGCACTTCGGGTCGCAGGCGGGGGCGGCCCCGAGCAGGGAGAGCCCATACAGCGCCACCCGCCAGGACAGCCTGGCGCTCACCCGCCCCTCTCTTCGCGCTCGGGCATCAGGTCGTCGCGCCCGGCGGGTCGGCCGCTGGCGTGGCCTGACTCGCCCTCGGAAGTCGTGACCGGGAAACAGCCACCACGCTCCGCGTGGCAGCCGGTCGCGCTGAACGTGCCCTCCTGGCCCACCACCCCCTCGTCGGGGATCGAGCAGCTCCAACTGAACCGGGTGAGGGTGCGGAACGCGTCCTCCTCCGGGACGGCGGCGTGCTGGAACAGGAGGTTGCCCGCCGAACCCGCGGAAGGGACGCGGGCGTCCACCTCGAGCGTGCGGTAAGCGCCCGCGTCCACGTATTGATCCCGCGCCTGGCTGGCCGAAGCGGTGAGCTTCCGAAGGTCCATGAGCCGGTAGTACCGAGATGCCATCTGTCCTCCCTGCGGTCGACGTGGGGAGGGGGCTCCCCAGGGTGAATCCACAGGGTGAATCCACAGGGTGAATCCCCAGGGCTCTGCGTGAGCCTACCGTACGCATCGATGAGCCCACAACTGAAATTCTGCTCGGGGAGCGTAAATACATCGGGCACCCATCCGAGCCGGACACACCACGCCCAGCCGATCCTTTTCCCGGCCGTCGCTGACAACGCTTGGCCCACACCGCCGCGGGGGTGGCCGGGGAGCTGGAGCGATTGCGGAGAGAGAAGCCGGTGTAGGGCCCTCGCGACGGCGCGGCCACCCCTCGCCGCGAGACCCCCCAGCCCCGTCGCCCCACGCGACGGCGCGGCCACCCCTCGCCGCGAGACCCCCCGCCCGCGTCGCCCCCCGCGACGGCGCGGCCACCCCTCGCGCCGAGACC
>JAYVAS010000560.1:0-4211 GCA_043750895.1 Pseudomonadota bacterium | reverse complement strand
CTTCCCGACCTGCTGTGACGGTTCGCAAGGTCTCTGCCCGTGTCTCGTCGAGATCGAAGAAGTAGTGGCGTTTGAAGCCGTGCGGCACGTTCAGGGCGCGGACGGGCGACCCCAAGATAAACTCGGATTGCGCCTTGGCGTCGTCCGCTTCGTCGAAGAAAGGGCTTGGTTCGCTTGCGACCCCGCTACCGCGAACCTTTGCGATGCAAGCACCGGCAAAGCCGTCGATGTAAACTCTTGTAAAAGGCTGATTACTCAGTGCTTGGCCATAGAACTTGAGGTATTTTTCCAGCGCATCGAGTTTTGCCGCCGCCCAAGGACCGACCGTATTCTCGCGGTGATCCTTCTTCATGCAAGCTCCGCCATGATCGCCTTCGGCACGATCTGCCACGGGAACCCGTTCCACTCTTCGCCTTCAAGCAGGCGACCGCCTGACTTGGGCCGCGCACCGCCCCACTGCTTGAAGAAGAAGGCGACCCCCGCCTCGGCGCACTGGTCGCGGATGCTGCGGACCCAGGGGCGCCCGGCCGGACTCGCCCCCTACGATGACCCAGCGGATGCCCGCCAGCGGCAGCTCGGGGATCTCCTCCAGCATCGGCTCCAAGGAGAGGAAACGGATGTGGACCGCGGATGAGGTAGGCCCGACCGAGGATCACCTCGCCGTGGGGCACGCGGCGGGCGAGCAGGGTGGCGCGGTCGATGCCCATCGGGGTGGTTATGCCGGCGCTCGCTCGACGTGCTCCCGGTCCGCGTTCAACTGTCCGAAGCCGGTGCCGAGGTTGCAGACCACGAACGCCCCCGGTACCAGGCCGGATGACCCCAACCGACCACCTCGGAGGTCCTCCCAATGCGGACCTCGTCCGGACGCTGCTCGCGCACCCCGAGGGCACTCGCCTCGACTTCAAGCGGCACCCCTACCCCGCCGGGGACGCCGGGAGGTGGGAATTCGTCAAGGACCTCGTCGCGATGGCGAACGCCCTCCCCGCCGGTTCCGCCGTCGCCCACATCTTGCTGGGGGTCGACGAGCGGGAAGCGGACCGAACGGGGGAGCCAGTCGGGATCGAAGCCGGCGCCCTGCTCGATGATGCCGATCTCCACCAGCAGGTGAGCAGCCTGCTCAACCGGACGCCGCAGTTCTCTGTGTCGATCGTGCCTTTCGAGGACGTGCGGGTCGGGGTCATCCAGATTCGAGGTGGAGGACGCCCCTTTTTCCCGGTACGCACGAAAGGCGTAGAGAAGGGCGTTCGCCGGTACGAGGCGCTGGTGCGCGACGGGTCGAGCACGGATGTCGCTTCACCTGACCTCATACAGCGGTGGCTGCGGGAGGACGACCCCGTCGCCGGGCAGCTCCAGGCCCTGGAACTGGAACAACGAACCCAGGAGCTGAGCCCGACGGTGTTCATCGAGTCCACGTCCCGCACCCGCGGCCCCCCTGGAGCCATGGTCACGCTCCATCTCCAGAATGTGAGTAAGGTTCCGGTCCAAGTTTGTGAAGTACGCATCAGCATCGCCGTTCGCGACAGGTCCGTCCGCACCCCGAAAGCCGACCTGACGAGCGGGCGCACCTCCGAGTTCACCGTTGACGAAGTCCTTCCACAGCTCGCACCCGGCGAGCGAAAGGGGCTGGAGTTCTTGGTGCCCTCCCCGTTCGTGAGGTCCGAGGCGGACCTCCGGGGGTGGCCGATCGGGGCGAACATCGACTGGTTCCACTTCGTGGGTCTGGTCGAGGTGCGCTCCTCCGCGCCCTCCGGTCGGACGGCGATGAGCGCTGCCGTGGTCTCGCTCACCTAGACGCCCCGGACTTGACCCGGCCACAGCGACGGGGCACCCACCTGGGGCTGGTATCAACCATGAAGATCCTGCTCTGCCCGCTCGCTTCCCCCGGCTTCTCCTTTCCCCTGATCGCCATCGCGGTTGAGCTGGCCGTCCGGGGGCACGCGGTGCGATTCCTCACGGAGCGCTGGCTCTCCCCGATCCTGCGAGGTGCCGGGCTGACGCTGGACTCCGACGACGGCGCAGAACCCCCGAGCTTCGAGGTCAGCCTCTGGCACCACCCAGGCGCCGTCGCGCGGCAGGTCAGCAGCGTCCGTCGCGCGATCTCAGAGCGCTCTCCAGACATACTCGTCACCAGCGCGCTCGCCCTCGGGCCGCTGATCGCGGCGGAGGAGGCGCGTATCCCGGTGGTGGTGGTCGGGACGTTGACTGGGCTGCTCCCCCGCGCTGGCGTGCGCAGAGCGGAGCTCCAGGCGGCCTGGGACGCGGCCAGGGCCGCCTCGGGACTGCGTCCGGTCACGGTGGAGCGGATGCTGGGCGACCTCACGCTCCGCCGGACGGTGCCCGAGCTGGAGGACGTCCCGAACCCCATCGGCGCCTGCTCCTGGGAGCCCCCGACGCCCAGGGTGGTCGGCGACTGGCTCGACGTCGCCACACGAGAAAGGGCTCGGGTCGTCTACGCCCACCAGGCGCGCGGCTTCGGGGCGCCCGGGTTCTGGCCGGTGCTGGCCGACGCGTTGCCAACGGACGTGCGTTTCGCCGCCTCCACCAGCCGGATGGACGCGGGCTACCGCGGCGGGCCGCCGGGTGCCCTGATCGGCCCAGTCGTGCCGCAGGGCGCCGTGCTCGCGCGCGCGGTCGCGGTCATCTGCAGCGGCACGAGCGCGGTCGCGTTGGGCGCGATGGAGCGCGGTGTTCCGCTGGTGACCGTGCCCGGTGGTGGCGAGCAGCACGAGGTCGCCGCGCTGGTCCGGCGCGCTGGGCTCGGGCTCACCGTGCCGGCCTCCGAGGTCGACCGAACGCGACTGGGCGCCGCCTTCGAGCAGGCGCTTCGTCTGGATCCAACGCCGCGTGAGGCGATCCGACAGGCGTTCCGCAGAATGGAGGGACCGCGCCGCGCGGCCAGCTTGATCGAGGCGTATGTTCTCTGATCAGGAGGTGCCCCATGTCCGATCCCGTCCGTCCCGATGTCCTCGCCGCGACCGCGCTCCGTGTGAGGCTGCTCGCCGCCGTGGGCCTCAGCGCCGTCGTCCTGCCCGGCTGCTGGCTGGTGGCGTCGAAGTGCGGCGACCCCGTGCAGACCACGCTGAGCCTGGACGCGCTCGCCGACACGGCCGGAGACACGTCGGACGGAGAACTCACCGGTGAGACCCCCACCAACGAGGACTGTCCCACGGACCTCGATGGCGTGGCCGCCCTCCTCGAGGCCAACGGCGAATACTGCAGCCTGGAGGAGTTCACCCTCCTGGAGCAGGATGGCCGGAGCTGCACCTACGAGATCTCCTGCTTTACCTGCTGCGGATACGGGCGACCCTACCTGGACGAGCGCGGCGCTCCTGTGACAGCGGACACAGTCGCAGGGCCCGCCTGGGTGGGTGGAGCGCGCACGGTGGAGGCCGCGCTCACGGCCCAGGAGCGGCGGCGGGTCGGCGCCTTCTGGCGCAAGAACGCCCAGGCTGAGCACTCCTCCGTCGCGGGCTTTCACCGCTTCGCCCTCGACCTCTTGGCCCATGGCGCGCCGCCGGAGCTGCTTGCCCGTGCGCAGCGCGCCGCCGCCCAGGAGCTGCGGCACGCCATCGACTGCTTCACGCTGGCCAGCGACTACCTGGGCGAGCCCATCGGTCCCGCGCCGATGAACCTTGGTCTGCAGGTGCCTGTCGCGCGGAGCCTCGCCGAGCTCGCGGCCTGGACTGCGCGCGACGGGGCCATCGGTGAGACCCTGGCGGCCTTCCTGGCCGAGCGCGCCCTGTCCGAGACCACGGATCCACAGGTGCGCCGGGTGCTGAGCGCCATCGTCGAGGAGGAGACCGAGCACGCCGCCCTGGCCTGGGCGACCCTACGCTGGGCCATCGAGGCGGGCGGTGAGGAGGTGCGACAGGCCGTCCGCGAGGTCTTCGCCAGCATTCAGCCCTTTCAACGCTCTGAGGGTGGTTGGAGCCCATCGCTCGCGGCGCATGGAGTGCCCTCGCCCGACCAGGAGCTGGCCGACGCGGAGACGGGCGTCACCCGCGTCGTCCTGCCCATGGCCCGCGCAATGCTCTCGGCCCTGGTGCACCCGACAGGTGGCGAGTCTGCCGCAGCGCCGTCGTAGATCAAGGGAACGCGGGCTGGCGCATGTGGTGTTCTGGACCGATCACGGCGAGCAGTTCGCCGAGCACACCGGCTTCCACCACGGGATCTCGTTGTACGACCAGGAGAACCGGTCGACCGGCGCGTTC
>JAYVAS010000559.1:0-2667 GCA_043750895.1 Pseudomonadota bacterium | reverse complement strand
CCGGCGGCGTCGATGGGGCGCTTGAACGAAAGGTAGTGCAGACGCCACCAATCCGTCCCACGCCGCGCCGCGTGGTCGGGCTCGACGAGGTGGAAGTCGGATAGGTGGGCGATACGGGACATAGGGCCGCGAAGATATAGAGGTGCAGTGTCTCCGAGTTGTCACGGGCAGGACAATCCATGACAATCAAGGAACAACGCCCACTACGTGCGAACGACTCCTTCATTCAGCGCCGAATGAGACGCCCTCGGGGGTCGTCGGAGTGGCCGTGAAAGGAGGTTGAAATGTTCGCCCGCTCGCTCATCCCCACCCTGCTCCTCGGTGTCGTCACCCCGGCCTTCGCGGAAGGCCACGCCTACGCCTACGGCCACCGCGCCCCCGCGCCGACCGGCGTGGTGCAGGTCGTGAACCGCACCGGCACCGCGGTGACCGTGACCGTCGACGGCCAGGCGTCCCGGATGGTCGGTCCCAACCAGGTGGCCAACCTCTCGGTGGTCGCCGGCGAAGTCCGGGTGCGGGCCACCTTCCGCCTCTTCGGGCAGGAGCTGCCCCTCGAGACCGTCCGCACCTACGTGACCCCGGGCCGCACCACCCCCGCGGTGTTGAGCGCGCCGAGCACCGCACGGGTGCTGGTCAGCAACAGCACCCCCGTCGTGGCCTCGGTCCGCGCGGACGGCCGCGAGGTCGCCACCCTCGCCCCCGGACAGGAGCGGCTCCTCGCGCTCCCCGCCCGAGCCACCACGATCTCGCTGTACGCCGACGGCCACCTCGTCCGCACCCAGCGGCTGGAGATGCGGCCCTTCGACGAGCCGCGGCTCCGGGTCGAGATGCCCACCCGTGGGGACCTCGTGGTGCAGAACCCGCTGCCCATCCCCATCCAGTTGGTGTGTGATCGGGGCATGGTCCGCACCCTGGAGCCCTACGGCCGCACCGAGTACGAAGGCCTCCCCCTGGGCACCTTCCACCTCACCGCCAAGCGCCTGACCGGCGAGGTCATCGACGACAACTACAACCGCGTCGATGCATGGACGGAGACGACGTGGCGCGTCGACCCGCCCAACAACGGGCTGGTCCTCGTCGACAACGACCACTGGCTCTCGGCCCGGGTCTACGTGGACGGTCGGGTGACCACCACCCTCGCTCCCGATGTCGACACCCGGCTGGTCCTGGCGCTCGGCTGGCACCACCTCGAGGTGCGGGACGAGACCGGCCGCGAGATCGAGGACACCTGGATCGAGGTCGAGCGCTACGACGACGTCCGGGTAGACGTGGGCCAGCGGCGCGGCCCCCCGCCGGCCGATGGGCGGCACGACCGGTACGACGACGACGGCTACGCCGACGCGCACGGCCACGAGCACGACGACCGGTACGACGACCATGAGCCGGCCGCGGGCTGCTCGGTCCCCTCCCGGTAGGGACGGATCGACGTCGCGCCACCGTCCCCCTCTCCCCCGGGAGAGGGGAGCGCGGAGGGCGGGTGAGGGTCGGAACGGCTGCCGGCCGCTCGGGACTCCCCGGGCGGCCGTTGCCGTTCGTGCTGACGGGCTCAGCAGCCCCCGACGAACACCACTTCGCTACAGGTCGCGCTGTCGAAGGCGATGGCCGGGCTGGTGACGTCGCCGGCGTCCTCGTAGTAGACGAGCACGCCGGTGGCGTTGACGCTCACCGCCCCGCTCTGCTGCACCCAGACGGTCGAGTCGCTGCCGTTGATGGTCGCGGTGCCGCCCGCCTCGACGTACACCGACGAGCCGGCCCCGTTGACGGTGGCGGCGCCGGAGCTGCACACCAGCACCTCGGCGTTGGCGCTGTTGCTGGTGGCCGTCTCGCCGGAGACCATCTCCGCGTCTCCGGGAACGTCGACCTCGCACGCGGCGCCCCCGTCGGGGTCGGTGCCATCGGTCACGCTCCCCAGCAGGTCGTCCTTGTCGGTCGAGATCGCGCAGGCGAGGCCAAGTAGGAAAAGCAACATGTCGTCGTCTCCAGCGCGCCCCGCGCTCGGGTTGAGCGTCGTCGGCGTGCAGAGGAGATACGCGGGACGAGGTAACGTCACGGTAACAGCCGCCCCGTGCCCTCCCTTTCGCTCCGTACCTGCACCGTCGACCTCGACCGTCGTGTCGTCTCCCGGGGCGGCCAGGAGCAGTCGCTGACGGCGCGGGAAGCCGAACTGCTCACCTGCTTCGCGGGGAATCCGGGCCGCATCCTGGACCGCGCCTGGCTGTTGCGCGCGGTGTGGGGCTACCGCGGCGGGGCGGAGACCCGGGTGGTGGACATGACGGTGCGCCGGCTCCGCGCCCGCATCGAGGGCGACCCGGCCGAGCCCGACCACATCCGCACCGCGCGCGGCGGCGGCTACCGGTTCGAGCCCCTGGCCATTCCCGAGCCCGACGAAGCCGAGGAGGGGTACGCGCAGCGCCTGGCAACGTGGAGCGACGGCGTGCCCGGCGCCGACGAGACCGTCCGCGAGGCGCTCCGCCTCTTCTCTCCCGAGGCGCTGCTCGCCCGCATCCAGGCCGCGCCGTTCACGGTGTTCGACGCGGCGGGGGTCGACCGCCTGCTCGCCGCGCTTCGGGACGACGATCGCGCCGCCGTCGCCCAACTGGCCGCCTTCGCCCTCTCCTTCGACGTCGAAGCCGCGGAGTCGGTCGTGATCGGGGTCGCCGGGCCGGT
>JAYVAS010000558.1:0-7792 GCA_043750895.1 Pseudomonadota bacterium | reverse complement strand
TATGGCCTCGCGGCCCACGGCCTGGAGCCCCGCGCCCTCCAGGCGGTCTACGCACGGAAGGGCCGCCCCGTCGACCACCCGCTCATCCTCCACGTGCTCGACGACCCCGACGCCCACGGCTTCGGCACCCCCGCGGCGACCGCCCTCGTGGCGGCGTTCTGGCCCGGCCCGCTCACCCTCATCCTCCGGCGCCGGCCGCACGTCCCCGACGCCCTGACCGGCGGCCACCCGACGGTGGCCCTCCGCAGCCCCGCCCACCCGGTCGTGCGCGCGCTGCTGGCGCGCTGCGGCTTTCCGCTGGCCGCGCCCTCCGCGAACCGTTTCGGTCATGTCAGCCCCACCACCGCCGCCCATGTCCTGGCCGACTTCCCCGACCTTCCGGTCCTCGAGGGCGGGCCCTGCACCGTCGGGGTGGAGTCCACGATCATCGACCTCTCCGGCGGCACCCCGAGCCTGCTCCGTCCGGGCGGGATCCCGGTGGAGGCGATCGAGGCGATCATCGGCCCCGTGGCCCGTTCGGGCGCCACCCCCGCGCCCGGCACGCTGGCCGCCCACTACGCGCCGCGCGCCGTGGTGATCGCCACCCACACCCCCGGCGACGAGGCCGAGCGGCTCACCCGCGCTGGCTACACCGTGGCCGTGTTGGCCGCCGAAGCGCCCGCCGCGTACGCCGCGAGCCTCTACGCCCGTCTCCGTACCCTCGACGCCACCGGGGTTCAGGTCATCGTCGCGGAGTGGGCAAACGAGGAGGGGCTCGGCGCCGCCGTCAACGATCGTCTCCGCCGGGCGAGCGCGGCCGGTCGACTGCCGATAGTCGGCTGACCATGGGCATTCGTGATCGACTCAAAGGAGCCCTCGGGCTCGGCGCACACACCCACCTCACCGAAGGCGCCGCCGCGCCCGAGCTGGGCGTGTCAGACAGCGAGGGCAAGGCGTGGACCGTGGCCGCTCTGGCCGGCAAGCCGGCCATCCTCTTCTTCTACCCGGCCGACGACACCCCTGGCTGAACGCGGGAAGCGTGCGGGTTCCGCACGGTTCTCCAGTCGGCCACGCGCCCCGACGTCACCGTGCTGGGCGTCTCCACGCAGGGAGCATCCTCCCACAACGCGTTCATCCAGAAGTACAACCTCAACTTCCCGCTCCTGGTGGACACCGGCGGGAAGATGAGCGAACGCTGGGGCGTGAAGGGCGCGGCCAACAGCCGTCGCGCCACGTTCCTGCTCGATGGCAGCGGGAAGATCCGGAAGATCTGGGACCCGGTGAGCGTGGACGGGCACGTCGACGCCGTCATGGCGGAGCTCGCCCGACTTTGACGCCTACGTGACGCTCCGGGGTCGGGTTGCGGTATCCTCCCGCGCCCCCCGGAGAACCCCATGGCTGACGGCAGCGATCTTCCCGATCTGACCCAGGTACCCCAGGAACAGCGGGATCGGGTCTGGTACGAAAAGTACTACCTGCCGCAGAAGGACACCCCGCAGCTCACCGTACGGGCGGTGCTGATGGGGATGGCCCTGGGCGGGGTGATGTCCCTGTCCAACCTCTACGTGGGGTTGATGACGGGCTGGGGTCTCGGCGTCGCCATCACCGCCTGCATCCTGTCGTACGCCATCTGGGAGGGGGCGTTGAAGCTGGGCATCGCGAAGACGCCGATGTCCATCCTCGAGAACAACTGCATGCAGTCGACCGCCTCCAGCGCGGGCTACTCGACCGGCGGCACGATGGTCTCGGCCATCGCCGCCTACCTGATCATCACCGGGGAGAACATCCCCTTCGGCGTGCTCTTCTGTTGGACCGCCTTCCTGGCCATCCTCGGCGTCGCGCTGGCGGTGCCGATGAAGCGCCAGATGATCAACAACGAGCAGCTCAAGTTCCCCTCGGGCGTGGCTGCCGCCGAGACCCTGCGCAGCCTCCATGCCGCCGGCGCGGAGTCGATGCTCAAGGCGAAGGCATTGTTCTGGGCCATGGGCGCTGGCGCCATCATCAAGTTCCTCATCGAGGGCCTCCCCGCCCTGCCCGAGCGTTTCGCGGCCATCCAGAAGTGGGCCATGCCCACGGAGATCCCGCTCCCCTTCTCCATCGGAAAGCGCGAAGCGCACGACTACGGGCTCGCCATCCCGCTCGACCCGATCCTGATGGCCGCCGGCGCCATCGTCGGCCTCCGCACCTGCCTCTCCATGGCCATCGGCGCGGTGCTGCTCTACGGCATCATCGGCCCCATGCTCGACGCCAACGAGATCTTCCCGGCCATGAAGAGCCTCGGCGCCATCAAGACCGACGTGCCCACCCCGGGCAACGTGCGGGCCTGGGGACTCTGGACCGGCTCCTCGCTGATGGTCGCCTCCGGCCTCGCCGCCTTCGCCTTCCAGTGGCGCAGCGTGGTGCGCGCTTTCGCCGGGCTGGGCGCGCTCTTCGGCGGCGCCGTCGCCAAGACCGATCCCGAGCTGGACGCCATCGAGGTCCCCACCTCCTGGTTCGTCGGCGGGGCGGTGATCGGCACCGCGGGCATCGTCACCATCATGCACCTGCAGTGGGCCGTGCCCTGGTACTGGGGCGTCATCGCCGTGCTGCTCTCCTTCGTGCTCTCCCTGGTCGCCTGCCGCGCGACCGGCGAGACGGACATCACCCCCATCGGCGCGATGGGCAAGGTCACCCAGCTCTTCTACGGCCTCGTCATCCCCGGCCAGGCCATCCCCAACCTGATGACCGCCAACGTGACCGCGGGCGCCGCCACCTCGGCCGCCGACCTCCTCACCGACCTCAAGTCCGGCTACCTGCTGGGCGCCAACCCGCGCCAGCAGACCATCGCCCAGGCCCTCGGCATCGTCGCCGGCACCCTGGTGACCGTGCCGGTCTGGTACGTGCTCATCCCCGACCCCAGCTTCATCACCGGGGAAAACCCCAAGTACGCCGCGCCCGCCGCGGCCGTCTGGGCCTCGGTGGCCAAGCTCCTCGCCAACGGCCTCGGGAGCCTGCACCCCTCCATCCCCCCCGCGATGCTGATCGCAGCCCTCGTCGGCGTCGGCCTCACCGTCGCCGAGCAGATGGCGCCCGGGAGCATCAAGAAGTGGCTCCCCTCGCCCACCGGCCTGGGGCTCGCGTTCGTCATCTACTTCCCCGACAGCCAGGCCTTCCTCATCGGCTCGTTGCTGGCGCTGGCCTACGCGAAGTACTCGACCCAGAAGGCCGAGCGTTACGTCGTGCCGGTGGCCTCCGGCATCATCGCCGGGGAGAGCCTGGTCGGGGTCGGGATCGCGCTGGCGAGCGCGCTACCTGGGTTGATGCGGGAGTTCTTCGGGTAGGGCGGTCCGCGTGGGGCGGTTGGGTGGCGCTCAGGCCGCCCGCACCCGCACCAGCGCGCCCGCGGCCAACAACGAGACCAAGTAGGCCACCATCGCGCCGCCGAAAGCCTCGGGGAAGCCCCACAAGCGGGCGACGAGCACCGTCACCAGGCTCCCCACGACCGACATCCAGCCGTTGATCGCCCAGGCCCACGGCAGGATGGGGGTGGCGGACTCCGGGAGCAGGCGGGTGCCGAAGGAGAACGGCGTGCCCATCACGAAGCCGAGCGGGAGCAGGGCGAAGAAGGTGACCGCCACCCGCAGCCCCAGCGGCCAATGGAGGGCCACCGCGTAGAGGATCTTCGGGATCACCAGCGCCTGGATGAGCCCCAACACCAGCACCGCGCCGAGCAGCCAGCGCAGGGTCGCGGTCTTCGCCGCCGGGCGCTCCGCCCACATCGACCCCACCCCGCTCCCGGTCAACATCGCCAGCACCACCACCGTCACTGCGTAGGTGGGATGGCCCACGAACAGCACCAGCTCGTGGATCAGCACCGTCTCCACGGACAGGTAGCCGTAGCCGAGCCCCGCCACGTAGAGCAGCACCGGGAACACCCCGTGCACCCGCGCCAGCTCGGTGCGACCCCGCAACAGGAGCGGGAGCCCCAGAAACACGATGCCGGCCACCAGCGCGAACCCGCATTGCACCACGATGGAGCGGTAGAGCACCGCGAGCGCCTCGTCCCCGTCCTCGCCCTTCACCAGCCCCATGGCCACCTGCATGGTCCGACTGAACGCCGCCGGGCTGTCCGAGTAGGGGTGGTCGTCGGTGAGCACCGGGTTGTCGCGGAGGATCTCCTTGTAGAGGCGCGGCGCCTGCTCGGAGAGGGGGTCGATGAGGATCTCGGACGCCGGGTAGTAGACCAGCGCCGCGTCCAGGGCGGCCCGATCGGCGGCGGTCCAGGGCCGCTGTTTGACGAGCAGGACCCGGCTGCCCCCGCCCAGGTAGGCGATGTAGTGCCACGGGTCTTCCACGCCACGCTCCATCAGGGCGGCGATGGCGGCGCGCACGATCGGACCGGACTGGCTGCCACGCCCGAAGGAGATGGTGCCGTCGGGCGCGAGGCGGTCGAGGTAGGTCGCGAAGGCCTCCTTCGTCTCCAGCAGCGCCGGCGACCACGCGTTGGACAACATCCCCGCCGAGCTCCACAGGTTGGCGTGGACCATGTGGATGATGTCGTAGGGCTCGGTGGACCGGAGGATCGCCGCCCGCCCGTCGCTGTTGACCCGGTTGGTGTCCCCGATGACGTAGGGGTTGACGGGCGAGTCCGGGTACCGCTCGGCGACGATGTCGAAGATGTCCCCGGCGATGTCGATGGCGGTGATCTTCGTGTAGCCCAGGGACTGGGCGACCCCGACCTCGGGCCCCGCGGAGGCGGCCAGGATGGCCACCCGCGCCGGCGGCTGGTGGAAGCGGTACACCAGCGCCCGGTTGGCCTCGGTGGCCAGCGCGGTGCGGCGCGCCTCGGTCCGGAAAATCTCCGACGCCGACGCGTTGTCGAGCAGCATGAAGTCGCCGCGGGCGTCCCGGTGGATCGCGAGGCGGGTGAGCGGGGTCCACTCGGTGTAGACCACGTTGGTGTCGGAGTAGCCGGCCGCCTCGCGGATCTTCAGCACGTCCACCCGGGTGGCGACGAGCGCCGCGACCGTGGCGAGCCCGGTGAGGCCCCACGCGGGCAGCGGGTTTCCGCCGCCGATCCGGAGGAGCAGCGCCGCCGCGAGGAACGACGCCGCGGCGGGGACGAAGGCCACGTCCGGCCCGGCCAGCGCCATCAGCAGCGGCACGAACACCAGCGCGGCGCCCGCGGCTCCGAGCAGATCGGCGCCGTAAAGGAAGGCGATGTCCTGCTTCCGACGCTGGAACAGGGCCGCGAAGAACAGCCCCGCCGCACAGAAGGGCGCGGCCAGCACCGGCAAGAGCAGCGCGAACCAGGTGTGGTCGAGCAGATCGTCCTGGAGGTGCGAACGATCCTGGTAGGTCTCCGGCACCTTCTCCCACATCTTCAGGATGGGGAAGCGGATGACGGCGACCACGGCGAGGAACAGCAGCACGCCCTGCACCAGCGCCACCCAGCCCAGGCGGCGCTCCACGGCGTCGGCGGGGACGAGCGAGGGGCGGAGGTGCTGGGCGATGGCGCCCACGCCGATCCCCAGCAGGGCCAGCGCCAGGGCGAGGTGCGCGAAGTCCGCGAAGAGCACCACCGCGAAGAGGCGCACCAGCAGGAGTTCGTAGAGCAGCAGCGAGAAGCTGGCCGCGAAGACGGCGATGGCGAGGCGGGTGCGGGGAGTCACGGGGTCGCGGGTAACTCGACCTCCCAGTCCGTGACCGCCGCCCAGACCACAGTGAACCCGAGTCCGGTCTGCACCCGGAGCGCGCGGAGCCCGTCCACCTCGACTTCGTCGCCGTCGAGCGACACCTTCGCGTCCACCTCCGCCCGGCCGATCACCGCGCCGCCGGGCGCGTCGTAGACCAGCGTGCCCTCGGCGACGATGGCTTCGTCGCCGCCTATCCACGGCACCCCGTACCACCGGCCCGTGCCGCAGCACCAGGTGGACCACAACCGCCCCCTACCGCCCGCCTGCGCTTCGTCGGCGTCCACCCAGCCCCGGGCCAGGTACCGGTCGTTCTCGCACGGCGGTCGCATCTCGACCTCGATCAGCAGCGCGTCGCCGTCGTCCTCGACGAGGCGCGCCTCGATGCCGTGCACCACCTCGGCGAAGGGCTCCCCGTCGTCGTCGCGGAGCACGACGTCGTCCACCGTGAGCGACTCCCCCTCCGCGGCCGCAGGCGCGCCACCGGGGGACCAGACCGTGTCGACCAGACCGGGCGCGACCTCGACCGACCCCGACAAGGGCCACCCCGGGAGGTGCACCCGTCCCTCCTCGTCGACCGGGGTGCCGGGTGGCACCCAGACCGCGGGACCACCATCGGTGACCATCCGTCCATCCGGGCCGAGCCACGCGTCGACGGCAACCACCTCCACGAGGTCACCCGGATCGAGCCAGAACAGGAGCGTCAGGCCGCGATCGTCCCGACGATAACGGACCCCACCTTCGTTCTCGACGACCACGGCGGTCATCGCGGGCTGCCAGAAGGCCTCCACGGTCGCCGGGGGACCGCCCGCCGCGAAGCGAGGCTCCGCCCCCTCCCGCGCAGTGACGCGGTCCGAAAGGTCGTCGACGTCGGCGGTGAGCGCATCCCAGGTGCGCGGATCGACCTCGGTGGCAGTGTCGGGGACGGTGGGCTCGGTGCAGGCGAGGAGGATGGGCAGCATGTAGCCCCCGACATCTCCGACCGCGCCGGGTTCCGGGCCGGCCGAGATTTGTGCCGGAACTTCGACGGAGATGCCCCCGGCGTAGCGCATGCCCACGATGCGCGGTACCGTCACGCGATGTGGTACCTCCTGCTCGCGTGCACCCCTCCCGACGACGCGAAGCCCAGCCGCCCGGCGCGCACCGACACCGACCCGACGGTCACGGACAGCACGCCGACCGACACCGACCCGACCGACACCGACCCGACCGACACCGATCCGACCGACACCGACACCACCCCCACCGAGCCGCCCCCGCCCGCCCCGGTCCTCCAGTTCGACGGGAAGCGCCCCCGCAACCTGCTGGTGATCTCCCTCGACACCACCCGGCGGGACCAGCTCGGGTACTTCAGCGGACTGGACACCACCCCCAACTTCGACACGTTCCTGGCCGAGTCCGTGGTGCTCTACGACCACCGTTCCTGCTCGTCCTGGACCGCACCCTCGGCGCTGTGCGTCGTCACCGGAGCGTTCCCGCCCGACCAGGGCTACTGGCCGTCCACGGTCTACCAGAGCTACGGCCCCGACCCGCGCATCCCCTGGGTCCCGGACGAGCTCCACACCATGGCCGCGGACCTCCAGGACGCCGGCTACTACACCTCGATGGTGACCAGCAACGGGGTGTTCTCGGACAACCTCGGCGGCGGCATCCTCGACGGCTTCGAGTCGGTGAGCAAGCCCCTCTGGCAGCAGGCGCCCGCCGTCAACGACGCGGGGCTGAGCGCCGTCAACCGCGCGCAGCGAGACGGGCGGCCTTGGTACGTCCACGTCCACTTCATCGACCCCCACACGCCCTTCGAGGCGCCCGCGAAGTACGCCACCGAGCTCGAGCTGCTGCCGGACCTGCCCTGGGACGTCACGAACTCCAGCGGCCTCTACGCGGCCGAGGGCGCCTACTGGGGGGTGTCGGAGGAGCAGCAGGACCGCATCCGGGCGGCGATCACCTCGGTGTACCGGGCCGAGCTCCGGTACTGGGACGCCAACTTCGCGGATTTCTGGTCGGGCCTGGACAACCTCGGCGCCCTCGACGACACGCTGGTCGTGTTCTGGACCGATCACGGCGAGCAGTTCGCCGAGCACACCGGCTTCCACCACGGGATCTCGTTGTACGACCAGGAGAACCGGTCGACCGGCGCGTTC
>JAYVAS010000557.1:0-6928 GCA_043750895.1 Pseudomonadota bacterium | reverse complement strand
CAAGGGGCTGGGCCCGACCGTCCCCTCGTTGGCGGCGGCGTCCCGCGTTCCGTTCGTGAAGACCGCCTTCTCGGCGCTCCAGGAGCCGGGATTCGACGCGCATCTCGTCGGCAGCCAGGTGCTCGTGGCCGGGATGGAGACCCACGTGTGTGTGGCTTTGACGGTCGCCGACCTGCGCGCCCGGGGCTTCGAGGTCGGGGTGGTCGCCGACGGGTGCCTCTCCCGACGCGCCGAAGACCGGGAGCTCGGTCTGGCGCTCGCGCGCAGCGCGGGCGCGTCGGTGCTGCCGGTCGAGACCGTGCTGTTCGGCCTGCTGGAGCGCGCCGGGTCCCCGTTGTTCAAGGAGATCTCGCGCCGCATCCGGTAGCCGGGACCGCGTGGACCGGATGCGCCAAAACGGCGAAGAGCCCAACGTTGCCGCTGGGCTCTTCTAAGGTAGGACCGGGCCTCTGCTCACTTCGGACGATTAGGGGGGACGCATCCGACGCTACAACAGACGTCCCGGTCACTGCCCATATTGTAGGCAGCGGTTTCGGGATCGTCAACGCGTTTTTTCAGTCCTCGAGCGTGGTGCGGTCTTCGCCGCATTCCGGCGTGTTGTTCTCTTCCCGCTTGATCTCGTCGAGGGTGTTCTGGTACCCCCAGACGTCCGCGGTGATGTGGTCGAGGCTGAAGGAGCCGTTCACGAACAGCTTCGACGCCGAGGCCAGACCGTCGAGCGACACCTGGAAGGTCCCGGTGACGGGCTTGCTCTGGTTGCCGGTCTCGAGCGCGCCCACCTCTTCGGGGGTGAGGTCGATCTTCACCCAGGAGGTGTTGATGCCGATCCAGTTCTCGAGGCCGTACGCGGCGCTCGTGGACTGCTCGGCCTCCTCTTCCTCGGGGGAGAGCCGCCACGCGTTGTCCTCGACCTTGATCTCGAGGGGGAAGGTGGACTGCCCCATGCCGGCGAGGTCGGAGGGGTTGGACTCGCTGAAGGTGAACTCCTCGACCATGTCATCGACCCAGCCGTCGTAGTTGCTCCGGGAGTCGGGAAGGTTGCCGAGCTGCCCACCCTGCGCGGTGTAGGTGTAGACGTAGAGCGGGAGGCCGTACTGGTCGAGGTAGTCGGTGGGGTGACCCTGGAAGTCGTCCTCGACGAAGCGACCGAAGCTGTAGCCGCCCTGCCAGTCCTGCTCGATGGACCAGTAGTCGTCCCCGTTGGAGGGGTTGATCTGGTAGCTGAGCGAGTTGAGGTTGAACAGCGTCCCCCCGTCTTCGGCGGCGGACCAGTTCGCGAGCCAGTCGCCATCGACGTCCACGAGCTCGGCGGTGCCGTCCTCGTTGGTCTGGCACTCGGCGGGCTGGAAGCGCGGGTCGATGACCCAGCCCACGCGCACGTCCCCGAACCGGGGCACGTTCATGTGGATGGTGAGCTGCAGATCGTGCTCGGAGGTGATGATCGCCTCGACCCGGTAGGGCTCGATCTTCCCTTCCTTCTTGTAGAAGGAGTAGTCGTACGCGAGCCACCAGAACCACTGGGCGTCCTCGACGCAGGCCGAGGTGTCGGCGAGCGGGAGACGCTGACCTTCCTCGTCCGCGGCCAGGGGGCGACAGTCGACGGGGACCAGACCCAGCCGGTCCAGGTTCTCCTGGGCCGCGAGGTCGATCTTCCGCACTTCCTGGATGTCCAGCAGGTTGAGCGAGGTGCCCGACGAGAAGTACGCCAGCCAGTCGCCGGTGACCTCCCCGTCGTGGGGGGCGCAGCCGACGAGGCTGACAGTGACGAGGACGCTGAGAACGGGGAGGCGCATTCGGCTGGCTCCGGACCGCCGTGTATAGACCGCGGCGTCAGGGTTCGTCAAGGAGTGGTCCCACACGCGTCGGCCACGCCGAGCTTGTGGTCGGGGAAAGACCAGGTGAAACCAAGCTCTTTTTCGAGGCGATCGGTGCGGAGGCGGATCGACGCGACGTAGAGGCGCAGGTTGTCGGAGGTGAACCTCGGCTTCCGACCGATCAACGTGCATACCTGCTCGTTGATGGCGGCGCCGCGGAACTGGAAGAAGCTCGGGACCCAGGTGGACCAGAAGCGCATCGGCGTTCCGGAGACGTGCTTGTTCACCTCGGCGTAGAACTCCTTGAGCATCGGCGTGCTCTTGCCGGCCACGTGGTACACCTCGCCGTCGGCGCCGCGCTCCGCGATGGTGATCAAGGCTTCCACGCAGTCTTTCACGTGCACCACCGGCACATGGTTCTTGCCTTCTCCCGGAAGCCACCCTTTTCCTGCCTTCAGGCGGTCCACGGCGAGGAAGTTGATGCCCGGCCCGTACACCGCGGCGATGCGCGCGATGCGCACCGGCAGGCCATCCTGCTTGAACGCGGCCAGGCACGCGGCCTCGGCGGCGGCCTTGGCGGTCGCGTAGTTGGTCTGGGGATTGACCGGGTAGTCCTCCGGGATCCACATGCTGCTGCGGTCCCCGTACACCGCCATGGTCGAGGCGAAGACGAAGCCGTCGAGCTTCTTCCCCTTCAGCGCCGCCAGCAGGGCCTCCGTCCCCTCCCGGTTGAGGATGTCGGCCGTCTCCTTGCCGGGACCACGGGTGCCGCCGGCGAGGTGGTACACGACCCTGGCCCCTTCGACACCCTTGGCGAGCGCGGCGCTGTCGGCCAGTCCGCCCTCGATCACCTCGGCGCCGGCTTGACGCACGGCGTCGGCCTTCGCGGGGGTGTGGACCAGGCCCACGACCGAGTGCCCGCGCGCGACGAGGGCGCGGACCAGAGGCAGACCGATCTGCCCGCTGGCGCCGGTGACGAAGATACGAGCCATCTGCGAGTCTCCTGTGGGGGGCGGGTTGTACCCGTTGGCGGCCCGCCGGGCAATGGGCGCGGGGCGCCGGAAGGGGCCCGGCGCTACGGGGTGGCGCGGACGTAGATGAGGGTGCCGGTCCAGTCCGTCGCGTCGTCGTCGTAGAAGTCGTAGGCGGGCAGGAAGAGGTCGGGTGTCGCGTCGCCGTCGAGGTCGCCCCACGCCACCGGGCCGAGGCTCGGACGCCAGACGTAGGACGCGACGGGGCTGGTGAGGGCGCCGTCGAGCAGGCGGAACACCCGCACCTGGCTCTGGTCGGCCACGACGACGTCGGGGATCCCGTCGCCGTCGGCATCGTAGGCGGAGAGCACCCCGGGCGCGTAGACCTCGGGGGCGCTGCCCGTCTCCACGTGGATGGCCGCTCCGTCGCTGCTGACGGCCTCTTCGGTGCCGTCGCCGTCGAAGTCGGCGGCCACGATCGAGCAGCCCGGGACCGGGCAGGTCACCACGTCGCGGACCCCGTCGACGGTGCGGGCGGCGGCGTCGTAGGCCGACGCGCCGGTGCTCGCCGCGGTGTAGACCGCCGTGCCGGTGACGTAGTCGATCTCGCCGCCCACACCGACCACCGCCACGTCTCCGAGGGTGAAGGGCCCGCACGCGAGGAGCTCGCCGCCGACCGCGACCGGCGCCCCGGCGGAGACCGGCGCCCCGCCGCTGTTGAACGTGTAGTGGTGAAGCCAGGTGCCGGTCGACTCGGAGACGAGGACGTAGACATCCTCGTCGCAGACCGCGAGATCGGCGGCGGTGCCGGTGGTGGACAGGACGACCGCGCCGCGGCTGCGGAAGCCCTCGGCCGAGTCCGAGTCGGCGGGGGCGCCGCCGTACACCTGCAGCTGGAGGCCGCTGGCGGTGCTCGCGGCGCTGACGAGGTCGACGATGGCGTCGCCGTCCTGGTCCACGAGCACGGGCGGCAGGGCCAGCGCGAAGTCGGTGACCTTGGCGTCCGGGGTCTGCACCTTCCAGGCGATTTCCTCGTCGACCGAGGTCTCCGGGTCGTCGGCGACTCGCTGGCCGGGGAGGACCGTGATCTGGCTTCCGCCGACGAGCACGTCGGTGACGTCGTCGCCGGTGGGGTCGGCGGTGGCGATGGGGTTGCCGCCCGGCAGGTCCGGGTAGGAGTAGAGCGTGAACGACTCGGTGAGGACGTTCCAGAAGCCGACGTAGAGGTAGGTCTCGGTGAGGAGGAGGAGGTCCGCGACCGCGTCCCCGCTCAGCTCACCCGTGGCGACGGAGGCGCTGCCGGGGAGGTTGCCCTCGGCGTCAGCGTTGAACATCTGGAACAGAGTTGCATTGACCCCGGCGTCGATGACCCAGGCCTGTGCGCCCGCGCCGGTGGCGTCGGGGCCGGCTACCACGAGGTCCTCGACCCCGTCGGCGGTGAGGTCCACGCCCGGGTAGAGCCGGGCGCCTTCGGCGAGCGCCACGTCGTAGTCGTAGCTGCCGGACACGCTCCAGCCCTCCTCGAAGCGGGCGTACCGTCGGACCAGCGAGTCGGCGCTCAGCAGGGTGAGCTCCCGGTTCCCGTCCACGTCCAGGTCCTCGGCGGAGAGGCTCCACGCCGCGTAGGGCACCTCGAGCCGGTCGGTGAGCGTGAAGTTCCACGCCCCGTCGCCGGTGTAGACCGACACCGTCGACGTCTCGCCGTCCACCACCAGGACGGCGACGTCCATGGACTCGTCGCCGTCGAGGTCGCGGGCGATCACCCCCGCGACGTCGCCCGCCGTCGTCTCCCAGCCGGTGCCCCAGTAGAGCCCGCCGGCGGAGCGCCCGCGGAGCAGCAGCACGGCGTTCCCCGTCCACGCCACCAGGTCAGGGACGCCGTCCGCTTCTCCCTGCGCCGCTTCCATGCCCAGGATCTGGCCCGGGACCGACGCCACGCGCGACGCCCCCGAGCCGTCCGGTGCGGCCCACCAGATCTCGTTGCCATCGGACACGGCGACGCCCATGCCGGCCGACGCGACGAACGAGGGACGGACGGGCGAGCCGAAGGCAGGGAAGCCGGTGGCGCCGGGGTTCGCGGCGACGATGGCGGCGTGGCCGGTGGCCTGAGCGGCGCCGGTGACGGCGGTGACCGCCCAGTTGCCGATGCCGTCGGTGACGGTGGCCGATCCCCAGCCGGTGGCGTCGGGAACGACCGTGCTGGCGCCGAGCGTGCCGGTGCTGGTCACGTTGATCGGATCGCTGCCGACCGCGGCGCCGTAGGCGGTGGTCGCGTACACTGAGACGGTCGCGCCGTCCACGCCCACGCTGTCGGACACGTACACGCCGACGGGGGCGTCCGACACGGGCGCGAAGAGGTCCGCGAGTTTCTCGTCCTTCTTACAGCCCAGGGGGGCGAGCAACAGGAGCGTCGCCACGACGCGGGTGGGGAGCATCAGCGCCTCAGCGGAAAAAGTTCGCACGCATCCCCGCATAGCCGGCCGGCACCTCGGTGAGTACCTCGCCTCTCCCGCGGGGGTCGATCTTGAGCACGCCCAGCGTGGGGGAAAACAGCAGGTAGCGGCCGTCCCCGGGGTCGTAGCCGCAGTCCCGCACGTCCCCCACGGTGCCGTCGTAGAAGGCCACGGTGTCGGCGTTCCCGGCGGCCAGCGCGTCCAGCGAGTAGACCGCGCCGGCGGCGCTGCACGCGTAGGGGCCGCCCTCAGGGCCGAGGAACACGTTTCGGGCGCGCGGTGCGTTGAGCCCCCGGTGCACCGGGCTCCAGGTGACGGCCGCCGGGTCGATCGCGTAGAGGTCCACGCCGTCTCCGGTCTCGGCGGTCAGGTAGAGCATGCCGTCGTCGCCCGCGAGGTGCTCGGCGCGGTCGAGATCGACGTCGAAGACCTTGAACCAGACGTCACCGTCGGAGGCGTAGAGGTTGTCCCCGACCGCGAACCAGAGGTAGTCGCCAACCCGCTCCACATCGATGGTCGCGATGCCGTTGGTGGTCTCGCCCAGGTACTCGGCGGCGACGCCGGGGCTCAACCCGAACACCCGCTCGCCATCGATGAGCACGCCGTAGTCCTCGTCGGGCGACCAGGCGACGGGCCCGGCGCTGGTGTCGTCCACCGACCAGCTGTCCATCAGCGAGCCGTCGGGGCTGTGGGTCTCGACGACGGCGTTGTCCTGGGGGGTGTCGTAGCTCACGATCCAACCGGTGACCGGAACGCCGGGTTCGGTGGGGCCGGTGTCGGGCGACGCGCAGGGCTCACCGGCGACGCAGGGGATCTCCAGCGTCTGGAAGGCGTGACATCCCGCCAGGACGAGGATCAGGGGCAACGGGGTGCCCGGCGACGACGGGGAAGGAGCAGGAGGGGGAGGAGCAGCCCCGCGGCGCTCTCGGGGCGCGCGCAGCCCGGCGTGGCGCCCAAGTCCCACAGGCGGGCGCGGCCGGCGCCGAGGTGGTCGTGGTCGCCCTCCCAGGTGGCGTCGTCGCCCAGCGCGTTGGCCTGGAGCTTGACCGCGGCTTCCTCGGGCGTGAGCGACGGGTCCTCCGAGAGGACGAGCGCCAGGGCGGCGGTGACGGCCGGGGTCGAGGCCGAGGTGCCGTAGAAGCCGATGGAGCCGTAGATGGAGGTGGACAGCCCGTCGGGGCCGGAGATGTCCGGCTTGTCGAAGCCACCGTGGGTGGGGCCGTAGGAGGAGAAGGCCTCGGGGCCGTTGTGGGCGTAGCCGTCGGCGCGCACGGCACCGACCGTGAAGGACGCGGGCGCGGCGCCCGGGTCCGCCACGCTGCCCGGCGTCGGCTGGTAGATCGCGGCTTCGCGGGCGAAGATGGAGACGTGGGCGTTCACGTCGCCCGCATATTTCACGATGCGCAGGTAGTACCAGTCGGCCTTGTCGGCGACCGCCGAGACCCGCTCCACCGGAGAGCAGCTGTCGGCCTCGCTCTCCTGGCGCCGCTCGCTCCGACCGACGACCTCGCCGTCGTCGTCGAGCACGTAGGCGTCGAGATCGGTGTCGCCGCAGTTGGGGTATTGGTCCCACGTCACCAGCACCGACGCGGTCCCGGCCGGGAGGTAGACGGGGATGTAGGAGCTCCCCCAGGGGAAGTCCATGTCGCCGTCGTCGTCGAAGTCTGCGTACATGCCGTCCCAGTGCTCT
>JAYVAS010000556.1:0-8552 GCA_043750895.1 Pseudomonadota bacterium | reverse complement strand
GCCCGCCGCGACCCCGTCGACGCGCGCCGCCACGACCGCGTCGGCGGTCGAGGCCTCCCCCAAGGGGCTGATCCAGATCCGCTCCGACGTCGACTGTCTCGTGATCATCGACGGCAAGCAGCGGGGCTACACCCCTTCGCTCGGTCCCATCGAGCTCTCGGCGGGCACCCACACCGTACGCGGCGTCGTCCCCGGCAAGGGCTACTCGCGCACCGTCGAGGTCCGGGTGGACGCCGGGGTCCTCCGGCAGGTGGACTTCCGGTTCAACCAGTAGGCGGAGACCGGCGACCCGACGGTTCAGCCCACCGGCTTCGGCGGCCGGGCGCCGAAGATGGCGGTCCCGACCCGCACCAGCGTGGCGCCGTGGGCGATGGCCACCTCGTAGTCATGGGACATCCCCATCGACAGCGTGTCGAGCGGCAGTCCCTCCGCCCGCCCCGAGGCGGCCAGCGCGGCGAGCGCGGCGAAGGGCGGCGCGGGATCGCAGTCGGCGGGCGGGATGCACATGAGCCCACGCAGGGCGACCCCGGGGATGCGGTGGACGGCGTGCGCCAGCTCCAGGCAGGCCTCCGGGAGCACGCCGGACTTCTGGTCTTCCCGACCGATGTTGACCCCGAGCAGCACGCCGATCGCGCGGGGGAGCGCCCGCTTGCCCAGCTCCTCGGCAAGGGCGAGCGAGTCGACGTCGTGGACCAGTTCGGCGCGGCCCACCACGTACTTCACCTTGTTGCGCTGCAGGGCGCCGATGAAGTGCCACCGCGGCGTGGGACCGAGCAGGTCGGCTTTGTCTCGCAGCTCCTGGGCGTAGTTCTCGCCGAAGTCCACCTGTCCGGCGTCCAGCGCCGCGCGGATGGCGTCCACCGGCTGCACCTTGGAGACGGCGATCAACCGGACCGTCGCGGGGTCGCGTCCGGCGGCCGCCGCCGCGGCGACGATGCGCGCGCGTACCTGGGCGAGGTTGTCGGCGATGCTCATGCGACGCCGTGACGGCGAAGCAGGGCGACGGTCTCGCGGAGCGGCAGGCCCATGACGTTGGTGTAGCTCCCGCGCACGGTGTCGACCACCGCGCCGCCGGCCGACTGGATGCCGTAGGCGCCGGCTTTGTCGAGGGGGTCGCCGGTGGCGACGTAGGCCGCGATCTCGCTGTCGGTGAGCGGCCGGAACCACACCGGCGTGGTCTTCACGAAGTCGTAGGTCCTCCCGGCGACTCGCAGGGCGACGCCGGTGTGGACGTGGTGACGGCGGCCGGCGAGGCTGCGGATCATGGCGATGGCATCGGCGGCGTCCCGGGGCTTCCCGAGGATGAGGCCGTCCAGGTCCACCGTGGTGTCCGCGGCGAGCACCGCCGGGCCCGGGACGGCGACGGCCTTGGCTCGGGCCACCCGACGCACGTAGCGACGGGGGTCCTCCCCGGGCAGCGTGGCCTCGTCGATGTCGGCCGGGGTGACGACGAAGTGCAGGCCGGCGCCGGCGAGCAGGTCGCGGCGGCGAGGGGAGGCGCTCGCGAGGATGAACATCGGGCCGGCGTCTACCGTTCGGGGCGACGGGCGGCCAGTCGGTGGGCGCGGCGGGCGTTCGCTTCGGCCATCCGGGCGTGCTCCTCGGGCGCGGCCGGGGCCAGCACGGGGACCCGCGCCGGGCGCCCCTCCGGGTCCAGCGCGACGAAGGTCGCGAACGCGCTCGCGGTGTGGGTGCGGGTGCCGGTGAGGGGATCCTCGCCCTCCACCCGGACCCCGATCTCCATCGAGGTGCCCCACGCGGCGTTCACCTGGGCGGTGAAGATGGCGATGTGGCCGCGGTGGATGGGGTGGAGGAACTCGAGGGTGTCGATGGACACCGTCACCACCTGACGCCGGCAGAACCGCTGGGCGGCGATGGCCGCGCAGATGTCGATCCACGCCGCGACCTGCCCGCCGAAGATGGTCCCGATCGCGTTGGTGTGCTCGGGCAACACCAACTGCGTCATCTCCACCCGGGTCGCCGACGGCGCGACGACCGCGGTCAGTCGTTCAACCAGGCGCTGACCTGCAGGCCGCCGCCGTAGATGACGCGGAACTCGCCGGGGATGGTGCTCACGCCGAGCTGGGGCACCACGTAGATCCCGAAGCCCATGCCCTTCTTCATTTCGGCGCCCATCCGCATCTCGGCGAAGGCGTTGAAGCCGAAGTCGCCGTAGTTGGCGAGGCGGATGCCGCCGCCGGCCGCGAGCACGCCCTCGGTCTCTTCGGCGACCTTCTTCTTCACCACCACGGAGGTGACGTCGACGCCCACGTTGAGGGCGAAGTCGCCGCCCGCGGCGGTGCTGCCCAGCGTGTCGAGCAGGTGGGTCTGGACCAGGAGGCCCTTGGTGCGCCAGTCGAGGGAAGGCACCCAGCCGGTGCCGTCGGACAGGGCGGTGAGGTGGGCGGTGGTGCCGAACCCGGCGAAGGCCGAGGTGGGGGCGAGGAGGAGCGCGATCGCGAGAAGCTTCTTCATGGGGAACCTCGCCCTCAGTTTCAGTCGGCGGGGTTGACTTGTCAAGGCCGTCGGTCGGTCTGCCCGGCGGGACGGAGGGTGGTCCGTCAGCCCGACGGCACGGCCGGCCACGCCGTCACGGTGCGGCCCACCGGCTCCGCGTGCGCCGCCGCCTTCATCCGGCCCAGGTCGGCGGTCGGGACGCCGTCGAGCAGGCCGACCACGTCGCGGATCAGCGATCCGTGAGCGACCACCAGGGTGGGGGTGCCGTCGGCCCAGAAGCTGAGGGCGGCCATGGCGCGCGCCGCGGACTCGGCGTGGGTCTCTCCGCCCGGGGCGCACGCGTTCCAGGGCAGGATGTACCGGTCCATGCGTCCGTCGGCGCGTGCCTCGGCGATGTTCTGGCCCTGGAGGGCGCCCATGTGGCGCTCGCGCAGGTCGGCCAGGGCGTGGACCGGCATGGGCCACGGCATCGCCAGAGCGGCGGTGCGGCGCGCCCGCACGAGGTCGCTCACCAGACACCGCGCGACCGGCCAGGCGGCCACGAGCGGCCGGGCAGCGACGGCCTGGGCCTCGCCGCGCGCGGTGAGCAGCACGTCCTCCCATCCCGAGAGCCATCCCCCGGCGTTGGCGACCGACTCGGCGTGGCGGAGGAACACAAACAGCGTAGGGAGCATCTTCGCGCACGGGCTTACATGGTCCGCGCCGAGGTCGCCATGTCCGAGTTGGCCACACTTTCTACCGAAGTCGAGCTCCTGCCCCCCGGGCCCCGCGTCGGACCCGCCCCGGAGGTCTCCGCCGACCCGGAGGCGTGGTGGGCACGGCAGGCCGAGGCGCTGGTCTGGGACACGCCCTGGACCGCGGTGTGCGCGGGAGAGCTGCCCGATGCGCGCTGGTTCGTCGGCGGGCGCCTCAACCTGACCCGCACGGCGTTGGACCAGAACCTGCGGGAGCGACCGAATCAGGCGGCGCTGATCTGGGAGGGGGAGCCGGGGGACGGCCGGGTGCTCACCTACCGCCAGCTCCACCGGGAGGTCGAGCAGCTCGTCGGAGTCCTGCGGCGCTGGGGAGTCCAGAAGGGCGATCGGGTCGCCATCTACCTCCCGCTCGCGCCCGAGGCGGTCGTCGCGATGCTCGCCTGCGCCCGCGTCGGCGCGGTGCACTCGGTGGTGTTCGGCGGCTTCTCGGCCCAGGCCCTCGCCGACCGGATCCAGGACGCCGGCGCCCGGGTGCTCATCACGGCGGACGGCGGGTGGCGGCGCGGCAAGGTGGTCCCGCTCAAACACATCGCCGACGAGGCGCTCCGCGCCTGCCCCGACGTGACCCGGGTCCTGGTCTGGAAGCGCGGCGTGCCGGGAGAGATCGGCTGGACGAGCGGCCGGGACGCGTGGTGGCACGACGAGCTCGGCGCGCCCGACCCGACGGTGGCCTCGATGAGCAGCGACGACCCGCTGTTCATCCTCTACACCTCCGGCACCACCGGGAAGCCCAAGGGCGTGCTGCACGGCGTGGGCGGCTACGGCGTCGGCGTGGCCGCGACCACGCGGTGGGTGTTCGACCTGACCCCGCAGGACGTCTACTGGTGCACCGCGGACGTCGGCTGGATCACCGGCCACTCCTATGTGACCTACGGTCCCCTCCTCAACGGGGCCACCGCCTTCCTCTACGAGGGTGCGCTCGACTGGCCCGAGGTCGACAAGGCGTGGGAGCTCTGCGCGCGCCACGGGGTGACCGTGCTCTACACCGCGCCGACCGCGATTCGGGCGTTCATGGTCCACGGCGACGCGCCGGTCGCTCGCCACGACCTCTCGGCCATCCGTCTGCTCGGATCGGTGGGCGAGCCCATCAACCCCGAGGCGTGGCGCTGGTACCGGTCGCGGGTGGGTGGAGACCGCGTGCACGTCGTCGACACCTGGTGGCAGACGGAGACGGGGCACATCCTGCTGACCACGCTGCCGGGGGTGGACTCGATGCGCCCGGGCACCGCCGGTCCGCCCTTCCCCGGGGTGACGCTGGGCCTGCGCGACAACGACGGCGCTCCGGTGACCCTCGGGGCCGGCTTCCTCGTCGCCGACCGCCCCTGGCCGGGGATGCTCCTCGGCGTCTGGGGAGACCGCGCGCGGTTCCTCGAGGCCTACTTCAGCCGTTTTCCCGGCATCTACTTCACCGGTGACGGCGCGCGGGTGGACGCCCTGGGCCACTACACCCTGCTGGGGCGGGTCGACGACGTGCTCAACATCGCTGGTCACCGCATCGGCACCGCCGAGGTGGAGAGCGCGCTGGTGGCCCACCCGGCCGTGGCCGAAGCCGCCGCGGTGGGCGTGCCCCACGCCATCAAGGGCCAGGCGCTGGCGGTGTTCGTCACGCTCCGAGCCGGGTTCTCCGGCACCATCGAGCTGGAGGCGGCGCTTCGCGCGCACGTGAGCGCCCAGATCGGCGCCATCGCCCGTCCGGACCGGCTGATCTTCACGCCGTCCCTGCCCAAGACCCGCTCGGGCAAGATCATGCGTCGCCTGCTCCGCGACCTCGCCCTGGGGCGCGCGGGTGGAGACACCACGACCCTCGCCGACGCGTCGGTGATGGACACGCTGCGCGCGGAGTACGAGAAGGTGGAGAGCTGAGGGGGGGGGCGCTTCCAGGTGGCTCGCGCCGTCCCTCAGGATGCGCACACCGCCCACGGTGGGTGTACGATTCCCTCATGTGGTGGGTCACGTTCTTCGTGGGTTGTGTCGAGGGGGTGCCGGCGCCGGCGGACAGCGGCTCGGTAGACGTCACCGTCTGCGTCAGCGGGCAGGAGGCGTCAGACGGTGGGTGCGTGCCGGCGGGCTGCGGTCCGGACGCCTACGGCGGCGCGACCGACGGGGTGTTCGTGCTGCCCGGGGGGCAGGGAGAGGGTTCCCGGGACGCGCCCTTCGGCACCATCGCGGAGGGGCTCGCCAGCGGGGCCGCGGTGGTCAACGTGGGCGCGCCGGCCGACGGAGCGGTCTACGACGAGGCGATCGTGCTGGACCACCAGGTCGACGGGGTCTCGATCGTCGGACGCTGCCCGGATCTGGTGCGCGTGTCGGGGGTGGGCGCCGAGGCCGGGATCGAGACGTCCGGCTCGTCGTCGGACACCTGGTCGGTGGCGGGCGTCACGATCGCGGAGCCGGGAGGCCTGGGGGTGTCGGCGCGGGTGGGCACGCTGACGCTGTCGGAGGTGGTGGTGCAGGGCGCGTCGGCGGTGGGCGTGGTCGTGTGGACCGGGACACTCGCGGTGGCGGGGGTCCAGGTCCTGGACACCCGGCCGGACGCCGACGGCCTGCTCGGCACCGGGGTCGAGGTGCTCGGGGGGACGCTCGCCGGCTCGGGGTTGACCATCGTCGAGGCGGTGGGGCAGGGACTGCGGGTGGACGCGTTCGGGGTGGCGGACCTCGACGGGCTGGTGGTGACGGATGTGCGTGCGGGAGACGCCGCGGGCTTTGGGGTGTACGCGCTGGACGGTGCCTCGGTGACCGTGCGCGGGTGTGAGGTGGCTCGCACCGACGCCATGGGCATCAACGTGGGCGGGAAAGACGGGGGCACGACCGCGCGCTTCACGGACTGCACGGTGCGCGACGCCCACACGACCGGGGTCTACGCGTTCGGACCCGGAACCACGCTCACCTACTCCGGGGAGGTGTCCGGCACGCTTCCGTACACGCGCACGCAGTTCGGCGTCGGACTCGCCGCCGACCTCGGCGCCTCGGTGGACGCGGACGTGCACGTCCACGACAACGACGGGCCGGGCGTCGCCGCGATCGGGGCCGGTACGACCGTGTCGGTCGTCGGGGAGGTGGCAGACAACCTGCTCGTGGGCGCCTACGCCCTCGACGGCGCGACGCTGGTCTTCGACGGGGTGGAGGTGCACGGCACCCGCGTGGCCGGCGAGGACGGCGGCTACGGCGTCATCGTGGAACAAGGCGCCACGGGCACGCTCCGGGGCGGCCGGGTGTGGGACAACGAGGGCAGCGGCCTCTGGGTGGGCGTCGCGGGCGACGGACCGGCCACGCTCACCGTGATCGAAACTGCGGTGGACGACACCCTCCCCGCGGTCAGCTCCCTGGGTTTCGGCGCGTCGGTGGCGGACGGCGGGCTGCTCGACCTGCAAGGCGCCACCTTCGCCGGCAACCACCAGGGCGGCGTGGTCGCGACCGGGACCGGCGAGGCCCGCTTGAGCGGGGTCACCATCACCGGCACCAAGAAGGCCCTCGGCGCGGACTACGAGGTGGCGGTCGGGCTGGGGTGCCAGGACGGCGCCACCCTCGTGGCCGACGGGGTCCGGGTCGAGGGCACGGAGGGGCCCGGCGTGGTGGTGGTCTCCGGGTGTGTCGCGACGCTGACGGACCCGTTCGTGGCGGACAACGCCTACGCCGGGATCGTGCTCGGGAGCGGCACCCTCACGGTCAACGGGGGGGAAGTGCGCGGCACCACCGCGGACCCCGGCAAGGGCGGCGGGGTCGGACTGCTCGGCCAGCGGGACGACACCGTGCCCCGGCTCCTCCTCGCGGACGTGACACTGGTGGACAACGCCGCGGGGGGCCTGGTTCTGCTGGACGGCGGTGCCTGGGAGCTCGTCGGCGGCACCCTCGCGGGCGCCACGCCGGAGGACCGGGGGGGCGTGCACCTCCTCGGCTACGCGGTGATGGCGTTCGGCTCGGGGGCGTGGGACGGCGACCAGGGGCTGCGCGTCGACGGGAGTGTGCTCACCGACGCCGGGGGCACCGCGGTGCTCCTGCACGGCGGCGCGGCGACGCTGAGCGGGGTGAGCTGGGGCGAGGTCGGGACGGAGTTCCCTGCCGATCCGGCGCTGGTCCAGCAAGGGTGCACCGACACCACGCCGCGCGTCGACCCCGGAGACGCCCCCAGCGCGCGTATCTGTGACGGCGCCGACGTCGTGACCGGGACCGTCTCGCGCTTCGTCGGAGAATTCGGGGAGGCGGAGGTCGTTGATTTCTAATAGGGAGGATGGATGCGGTATGCAGCGCTGATTGGCGCGGTCCTGGCCTCAGGGGCGGCGTTTGCGGAGGAGGAGGCCCCGGCCCCGGCGGCCCCGGCGGAGGACGCCGTGCCGGCCGAGAAGCCCCGCTACCTCGAGGTGGGCGGGAGCTTCGGCACTCCGGCGGTGTTCAACCTCGTCGTGGGCTACCAGACGGAGCGGCTCGGGGTGCGGGCCAGCGGGATGACGCTCGGCTCCTTTGGCGGCGGCCTCCAGGTGTCCCCCGTGATCCACTTCGGCCCGGGCAACAAGGCCTGGCACGGGATCGCCATACCCCTGGGTCACTTCGAATTGCAGGGCCTGCAGTTCAACTACGCCGGCATCGCGTACCAGGTGTCCACCCGCGGCGGCTTCTACTTCGAAGCTGGGCTCGCGGGCGGGACCGGAGACTACTCCAACCCCCAGGTCATCTTCCAGATCGGCGGCCTGGCCCGCATCCCGCTGAACGAGTCGGCGAAGGCGGCGAAAACGGCGCCGCGCTAGCCCTCTCCACAGGCGGGACGCGCCCAGCGGCCCCGCTCGGAGCCGCTCGGAGCCGCTCGGAGCCCGCCCCTGATCAGCCCAGCGCCGCCCGGATCTGCTGCTCGGCGACCAACAGGTTCGGCACGTCGGGGCTGTCGCCCACGATCTGCTCGACCACCCGGGCCACGTTCTTGAGGCCGTCCCCGGCGAGACCCTCCGCCACCCGGTCCACGCCGAGGCGGAGCTGGCTGGGGGCGATCTCGGCGCGGGCCGTGACCTCGCGCAGCAGGGCCACGTATCGGAGCTTGAGGATCCCGCGGGCCACCGGATCCCAGCGGCCTTCGCCGCGACGGGCCCCGATGGCACGCACGGTCGGCAGGAGCCGGCTGGCATGGCCGACCGCCTGGAAGCGGACCGCCGCGTCGGTGATCGACTCGTTCCGGGTCCGCGCCAGGGCGCACACTTCGCTGGCCGCCGCCGCCATGGAGGCGTTGACGATGCGCTCGGACACCTCCTGGGGGATGTTCTTCGCGACGTGCGAGGAGATGTGCGTCCGGGCGGTGTGGGCGTCGGCGGTGGAGCGCGTGGCCGAGAGCGCGGCGAGCGCGGCGTTGAACTT
>JAYVAS010000555.1:0-3191 GCA_043750895.1 Pseudomonadota bacterium | reverse complement strand
CTGGCTCGCGCGCGGTCGGGATCGCCGCCTCGTCGTCTTCGGGCTCCTGCTCTGGGTCTCCTATGTCGTGCTGCTCGGCGTCACCGGGACCTACACCCGCCGGGTGCTCTACGTCCCCATCGCGGGCTTCGTGCTCCTCGCCACGGTGGCGCTCCTGGAAGTGCGGCGGCGCCGGAGCTGGGTCGGGGGCGCGGTGGCGCTTGGGTGGGGGGCGACCGCGGTGGCCGCTTCTCCGGTGGTGGTTCGGTACACCGATTGGGGCGAGGCGGGGCGTGCTGCCGAGGTGTACCGCCGCCTCGACACCTGGGCAACGATCCCCGACGGCGCCACCGTGTACCTCGTGGACCGTCCCTACCGGGTGGACCTGGACCCCCGCAAGGACCGGCTCTGGTCACGCGATCGCAGCCTCACCCACACCGCGGTGGGCTATTCGATCCAGGCGTGGTTGGACGAGATGCGGCCGGGCATCGTCGTGAAGACCGCGACGGCGTGGATCCTCGATCGACCGCTGGTTGACCAGACGGCCACGGTGACGGTCGACGAGGACGGGGTGCACGTCCGGCGTAGCGGAGGGCGGCGACGCACGATGTCCGCCACGGGGGCGGTGGGCGTGGTGAACGGCGACGTGTTGGATGTGTCCGCGCCGGAGGGGACCTACGTGATGGTGTGGACGGGGGACGGGGTGGAGGTGGTCGCGCCACGAGTGGCGAGTTTTGAATCGAGTGGCCACTTTCGATAGAAGTGGCTACCTTCAGACCGTGGACCCCCTCGTCACAGCGCTGGAAGGCCTCGGGCTGCTCACGGAACAACGCTGCGTGGTCGACGGCCACGCGTACGACGTCGACTTCGCGAGCGGCGATCGGCGCGTCGTGGTCGAGGTAAAGCGCACCGGAGGCGGCCTGCGCGATTTACATGTCGCTGCGCTGCAAGTTGCGATGTACGCCCGCACGCTCGGAGCCGAGCGGGGCATCGTTCTGCTTTGCGGCAGCCGTGTCTCGGCGGCGGGGCTCCGCGACGAGTGGCAGAGGCTCCTCACGGTGTTCGCGCCGGACGTCGCCAGGCGGCTGGGGCTGGTCGCCATCCTCGAAGAGGACGTCGTGATCGAGCCAGACGAGCCGTTGTTGAGGGACATCGGCGAGGCCGCCGCGGGTGCGGTGGCCCGGACCGCCCCCACGCCGCGTGGGAACCGGTCCTTCGAGGTGATGCGTGTGCTCCTCTCGCGATGGCTCCTTCATCGCGGCCCGATCGCCATCGGCGAGCTGCAGCGTCAAACCGGCCTCTCTCATCCGAGCGTCAGCAAAGCGCTCGCGGCGCTTGGGCCCGCCGTGGAGCGACGACGCGACCGCAGCGTGGTGCTCCGTGCGTTCCCGAGCGAGGCATGGGCGCAGCTCGTCGCGCTGGCCCCGAAGGTGCGCCAGACCGCGCCGTTCGTGGATGAGTCGGGCCGTGGCGGCGATCCCCAGCGTCTGCTGGACCGTCTGCGGCGAGCTCCTCTGCCCGGGGTTGCGGTCGCGGGAGTGGTCGCAGCGCGGCACTGGCACTCCGGCCTGGACCTCGAAGGACTCCCCCGCCTGGACCTCTCCGTTCACGCGCCCGACGGGGGGATGGACACTGCGTTCGTCGCCCGCCTCGACCCGGCCCTGGTGCGGGCGCCACCCGGTACACCACCCTTGCTCGTCCTCCATGCGGTGCCACGCGCCGAGAGCCTCTTCGCGCCCGTCGACTCCGGCCCGCCGTGGGCAGACCCCGTCGAGGCGCTCCTCGACCTCTACGAGCTACGACTCGTCGAGCAGGCGGACGATCTGGTCCGCGCGCTGCGGAGAACCCCGTGAGCAACGCTGGCACCGTCGATCCCCGCGCGTTGTTCGCACGTCTCCACGATGAGCTTCCCGGCGACGTGATCGACCACATCGTCGTCGTTGGGAGCCTGGCGGCGGCCTACCACTACGCCGATCAGGTGGGGCGCGGCGTGAAGACCAAGGACGCCGACCTTGTCATCCACCCCGCCGGCCACACGGTCGCCGCCCAGGAGATCGCGACCCGCCTGCTGCAACGCGGCTGGCGCGAACGTCCTCGGGACCGCGAGCCCGGCACCGCCTCGACGCCGCCCGACGAGCTGCCCGCGATCCGCCTGTACCCGCCGGACCACGACGGCTACTTCGTCGAGTTGCTCATGGTCCCCGAGGGGGAAACGCCGGGCGCGAAGCCGTGGGTGAGCGTCGAACTCCCCGGCGGCTACTACGGTCTGCCCGGCTTCGAGTTCCTCGCCTTGACCATGGTCGACCGGCAGCGGGGTGCCGATGGCATCGAGTACGCCCACCCCGCGATGATGGCGCTTGCGAACCTGCTTTCGCACCGGGAACTGCGACACCACGTGATGAGCACGCCCATCGGCGGTCGGCTCGTGGAGCGCTACGCGAAGGACCTGGGGAGGGTCCTCGCGCTCGCGCGGTTGGCCAGCCGCGAGGACGTCGAAGCCTGGGCCCCCCGATGGCTGTCCGCATTGCAGGCGTGCTTCCCGAAGCGGTGGCCGGAGCTTGCCGCCTCGGTGGGCGCCGGACTCCGCGCGCTCCTCGAAGATGCCGCGTTCGAGGAGGCATGGCACTGCTGTAATGTCGGTCTGCTTGCGAACATGGGCGTCACGGAGACGCAGTTGCGCGCCATCGCCCGCCAGGTGGTTGCGGATGTGGTCGAGCCGGTCGAGGCACGGGGGCGTGATGCGTGACGAACTTCCGAGTGAGAGGCAGCGCGAAATGCTCTGCGACATGATCCACGCGGCGTTCGTGGAGCTGCGCGCCCTCGGTTGGGCCGGCGAAGCCAAGCAGGCCGAAGACCTCGCGGACGCGTTCCACAACATCCCGAAGGAAATGTACGGCTGGGGCATGTTCTCGTGGGATGCGTTCCGTGGAATGCTCGCCCACTACCAACGGAAGTGGCGCGGAGAAGGCAGGCCGACCGGCCCGGACTACCTTCGGATGCTCGATCGGGTCCAGGCTGCCGACCGCTCTCACGGCGAACAACCCTGACCCACCAGCCACGACCCCCTACTCCGTCCACCCCGCCCACTCCGTCCACGCACCCGCCCCCGGATCGTAGGACCACACGTCGTTGAGGAAATCGGGCAGGTCCGTCGAGGACGAGTCGCCGCCGAGCACGTAAAGCAGGCCGTCGTCCACCAGGGTGACCTGAGC
>JAYVAS010000554.1:0-4728 GCA_043750895.1 Pseudomonadota bacterium | reverse complement strand
CGTGGGCCGTCCGAGGGGCGCGGTCCAGACGGTCACGTCGGGGTACACCTCGCCGTTGATGAGCCAGGTCTCCCCGTCGGCGCCGCCCTCGAAGACGTTGGTGAGGTCTGTGTAGGTGGGATCCGCCGACGGTGCGGGCTCCGGGGGCGTGAGGGTCGTGGTGTCGGTGCTGACCCCGTCGGTCTCGACCGAGAACAGGCGCCGCTCCGAGCCCCAGGCCCCGCCGCCACCGGCCGGCACGTAGGGGAGGGTGCTGACGTCGACGTCGGCGACGTTCCAGAACAGCTCTACGCGGTCTCCCGGCGCGAGGATCAGATGATCCTCCGCGGTCACCCGACCCAGTCCCTGGTCGCCTCCGACCACGGTGGCGCCGGGCCAGATCAGGTCGAGGTAGCCGGTGTTCGCGGCGTTGATCAACCGCACCCGCTGCGGCAGACCGGCGGGCGCCCGGTGTACCGGGTCGGACAGCCCGTTCACGGTCCAGACCTGGTCGTCCGGCACGGTGAGCCCGTGTTCGTCCGCTGCGACCTCGCCCCAGGCGTCGAACACCAGCACCAGCTCGTCGATCGCGGGATCGGCGGGGTCTTCGACCACGATCGGCCCGTAGAGCCCAAGGTCGACCTGGTGGTCGACGTCGACGTGCGGGTGGTACCAGAAGGTCCCGGCGCGGTCGAGGGGCACGGCGTAGGTGTAGCTGGAGAGCTCGGGGATGGGAGCGAGCAGCCACGTGGCCCCGTCCATCGCCTCCGGGGCCGAGATGCCGTGCCAATGGACGGTGGTGGGCGCCGGGAGCGCGTTGGTGAAGTCTACGGTGAGGACATCCCCGACCCGGGCGCGGAGGAGCGGCCCGGGGACGGTCCCGTTGTAGGCGTAGCCGTCCCAGGTGACGCCCCCGACGTCGAGGCTGGCCACATCCGCGGTGATTCCGTACCGAACCGCGCCGGCCGCGCCGTCCAGGTCGGGCGCTTCCGGGACCGTCTCCAGGACCGGGCGTTCCGGCACGGTGGGGCTGGTGTCGTCCGGCGTGGCGGTGGTGGTCGAGGCCGTCTCACCCGACGGGGTAGCGTCGGGCGGGGTGCAGGCCGCGAGCCAAAGGGTGATCACGGGGCGGTCCGGGTGCTGGTGGCCATCGTCTGGTCGCTCAGCGTCCAGCCGCGCTCGGCGGCGAGGGCCCAGGGGTAGTTCCGGTGAACGAGGGTCGCGGTCGCGGTGGGCCGTGCGCAGGGAGAGACGAAGCGGTGGGTGGTGGTCCAGCTCGCGCCCGGAAGCAGCCGGTTGTCGCTGACGACGTCGACGGCGGCGAAGTGGGGGACCATCGCCCGGCCGGTGGCGTCGGCGGTGACACGCGCGAACGCGAAGCCCGGCTCCCCGGCGCGGGCGCCACCCGACACCCGATAGGCCACGTCGCCCTCGGGGAGGGGGGCCGAGAGGGTGATCGTCTCCCCGTCGACCGCGACGACGGTGGCTTCGCCGACGGACTCCTCGCCGGGGAGACCCTTCTGGGCCGCGGTGAAGGTGCCGTCTCCGAAGGGGCCGAAGCCGACGTAGTCGGTCCACGTGCCCGTGCTTCGCACGACCCGGATGACGTCGCCCACCTGGGCGCCGGGCCACGCTTCGGGGTCGGTGCGACGGTCGAGCCAGCCGGCCCACTCGGGGAGCACGGGCCCGCCCGAGGCGACCAGCGGGGACCCGTCACAGGCGGCGGTCACCCCGAGGAGGACGGCGCGGAGCGGCTCACCGGTGGGGAGGGCGTGACCCGGGCCCACGTTCTTCACGGTGGTGTCGACGACCAGCGTGCCGGCCTCGACGCGGAGCGCGACGTCCACCGTCGCGGCCAGCTGGAGCATGCGGCTGTCGGGCTGCCGGGGACCGAAGAAGTTGTGTTTGCGGACCGAGCCCGGCGGACGCTCCCAGCCGGTGGCGACACCGACGAGCCCCGTCTCCTTGGCTTTGTGGCCGTCGTAGAGGTCGGCTCCGCTGGCGGGCGCCGGGTCGGGGGGCATGTGGCAGCTCTGGCAGGGGGCGGCGGGGTTGAACGCGCTCTGCTCCCATTCGGCGTAGGTGGTGTGGATGGGCAGCTTCCCGCCGGGCCACCGCGTGAGGTCGAGGCTCCCCGCGGAGGTCAGAACCGCCTGCTCCGACTGGTGGCAGCCCGCGCAGAGCCGGGCCTCGTGGTAGAGCGGGCGGTGAACCGAGCCCATGCGGGGGTTCGGCACGTCGTCCCAGGGGCCGAAGGTGAGCGGCGCCCACTCCCCGAACACCGGCGAGGACGGGGTCTCGGACGGGCGCACGATCTTCACCGCCCCGGCCAGGCCCGGGAGGCCGGTGACGTCGACGTCGTCGATCTTGTGGCACACGTCGCAGTGGACGCCGTAGGCGAAGGAGACGCCGGAGGCGTCGAGCAGATCCCGACCGCCCAAGACCCCGTCGATCCCCGGGGCGTGGCAGTCGGCGCAGCCGCCGTAGCCCGAGGTGTCCTCGAGGACGCTGGCGCCGACGCGGCAGCCGTCCCGGGCCTCCCGCGAGCCGGGGATGAGGGTGCTGTCCCATTGGCCGCCGGCCGACAGGCAGCGGGCTTCGTCGAGGCCAGTCGCCATCCCCTGGTAGAGGTCGTGGAGGGGGGTGTTCGAGGCGGACGTGCGGTGCGCCGACGCCCACCAGTCCTCGTGGATCGAGATGTGGCAGTGCAGGCAGGTTGCGCTGGTCGAGGTGGTGGGATCCCCTTCGCCGGGGTCCTGGAAGACGTAGGCCTCGTTGTCGGTGGTCGAGAAGCGCGTCAGGGTGATGACAAACGGCTCGGCCTCATCCAGCGAGACGTTGTCGCCCTGGATGCGCGCGTCCGGGTGGGAGGCCATCACGTAGATGTCGCCGTTCACGGTGAAGTCGACGGTGATCGTGACGTTGCCGTCGGCGTCCGTGGTCCAGCGCTCGGTCCGGCCCCCCTGGATCACCGAGACTCCCGCGGCGGGCGCGCCGTCGAGGTCGACGTGGACCAGCAGGCTGCGCGAGGTGGGCTCGGTCGGAGTGGTGCTGCTGGGGCTGTCCTCGGTGGGGGTGCCGGAGCCATCCGGTAGGGGCACGTCGGTGGCGCCGGTACAGGCCAACAGCAGCGAAAGAAGGGGCGTCACGACCCGACCGTAGCACCGGACGCGCGCGATCGCTCGGCGAGGAGGGGCAGGGCGATGCCGCTGGCGAGCAGGATGACCATGCCGATACGGGCGGAGGTGTCGGGGGTCTGGTCGAGGATCGCCCAGCCGGCCAACGCGTTCATCAGCGGTCCCGAGGCGCCCGCGGCGGCGACGCCGGCCGCGCGGCCGGTGCGGTAGGCTTCGGTCATCAGCAGCTGCGCCACAGTCGCGAAGAGCCCGCTCGCGCCGAGCCACAGGTAGACCACGGGGTCGACGGGCCACGGGACGTCGCCGACGAGGGCGAAGGTGAGCGAGAGGGCGGTGGCGACCAGCGTGAAGTAGAAGACGACCGAGAGCGGACCGTTGGTGGCGGACGCCTTCCGGATCGAGAGGTACGCGGCGGCGCTGGTGAGCCCGGAGAGGAGCCCGGCCACCCGTCCCACAAGGTCGCCCGTCTCGGGGCGCGGGTGGGCAAGGAACGCGGTGCCCACCATGGAGCCGGCGACGGCGATCCAGATCAGCCGCGGCGTGGCCTCCCCCACCACGATGGGCGCGAGGACGGCTACCCAGGGGCTGGCGGTCTGGTTGAGGAACGCCGCTTCCCCGACGCCCAGGTGCCCCAGCGCGGTGAAGTACAGCATCAGGGAGATGCCGCCGAACACGCCGCGCATCCACAGCGCGGGGCGTCCGTCGCCGACCAGCCCGCGCAGATCGCGCGCACCGAGCAGGGTGACGGCGAGGAGGTTCACGCCGCCGCGGAGCGCGCTGGCGACGAAGGTGGAGAGGGTGGGGTCGCGGGCGTAGGCCAGTCCGACGCAGGTGGCCATGCCGGTGAAGAGCACGGAGCCTGTGACCATGAGCACGACCCCGCTGGTCGGGGCCTTCATGGGGTCACGACTTCTTGGCGGACTTGGCGGTGGCGGGCTTCTTGGCGGACTTGGCGGTGGCGGGCTTCTTGGCGGCCGCGGGCTTCTTGGCGGTGGCGGGCTTCTTGGCGGCCGCGGGCTTCTTGGCGGTCGCGGCAGGCTTCTTGGCGCTCGCGGGCTTCTTGGCGCTCGCCGGTTTCCCGTCGGTCTTCGTCGCCGCGGCTTTCTTCGCCGGCTTCCGCGCCGCCACCACGTTGCGCACGCCGGCGGGGCGTGGGGCCCCTCGTCGGGCCTTGGACTTCGTCGAGGGCCCGGCGGCGCGCCGCTTGTCGAGGAGCTCGGCCGCATCGGCGAGGGACAGGGTGTCCGGCTCCGCGGAGCGCGGCAGGGACGCGTTGGTGATCCCGTCGGTGACGTACGGGCCGAACCGACCCTTCATCAGCTTGATCGGAGCGTTGGACACCGGATCCACGCCGATCTCCCGGAGCGGCGCCACGGTCGCCCGCCCGCGGCGGGCCGGGGCGGCGAGCGCCTCCTGGGCCTGAGCGAGGGTGATCTCCAGCACCGAGAGGTGGGCGGGGACCGAGCGGGTCTCCTTTCCACACCGGACGTACGGCCCGTAGCGGCCGTTGGAGGCGATCACCGGCTCGCCCTTGACCTCCCCGAGGGTCCGGGGAAGCTGGAGGAGTCGGAGCGCCGTGGCCGCGTCGAGCCCGTCCGGCGTCATGCCGGGG
>JAYVAS010000553.1:0-2706 GCA_043750895.1 Pseudomonadota bacterium | reverse complement strand
ACGCGGGCGCCGAGCAGTTGCCGACGACGGAACCGGCCTGGGAGGAGGCTCACAGCTCCTCCTGGATGAGCATCCCGGGGGACGTGTTGATCTCGCTCTGGCCTTCGTCACCCAGGTCGTGGTTGAGCTGGAAGTCGGCGCCGGCGACGCGCCCGAAGAAGAACGCGCTCCGGTCGGCGATGATGAGGTTGGTGCTCGGGGACGCCGCCCTCGCCATGGACTCGAGGTAGCCGATGACCTTCCCGGGCCCGTCGAGCTCCTCCATGAGCCCCGCCAGCGAGTGCAGCGTGTCGGCGGGCGCGGCCACGGGTTCGCCACCGACGGCCGCCGTGACGTAGTTCGGCTCTGGGCTGGTCGCCCAGATCGGCGTGGAGCTCACGAGCTCCGTCCACGGGAGCTGCACGTAGCGGCGGCTCGGCCTCGCCACCCGGCTCGACCGGGTACCGGACCGCTGCTCGAAGAGCTCCGTGCCGTGCTCCCGCCCCTTGATGCGCCCGAGGCTGTACTGCCGGCCCATGACCCAGACGTCGCCCACGACCAGCTTCCCGCGGAAGTCCCGGGTGTGCGTGGGCTGGGTCGGGATCCGGACTCGAATCGCGTTGTAGGGCGAGACGTCGTGCACGATGAGGAGCGCGTCCTTGCTCCAGATCTCCAGGTCACCGCTGGTCGGCTCGGTGTCGTCGTAGCCGTCCAGGGTCAAGTACGGGTGCAGGGTGTCGGTGTCCCGCCACGCGCCCCGGGTGTTCTTCGCGACCGGCCGCACGTCGGTCCCGTCGAGGTACACGTGGGAACCGGCGAGCAGGTGGGGGGTGAAGTACTGCCCCGCCGCATGGGTGGTCCCGACGTCCGGGTAGATGATCCGGCCCTTGCGGACGAAGTGCAGCGCGTCCATCCCCGTCGCTGTGTCGCACTCGCCGATGACCTCCCAGGTCCCCGCGGCCACGCGGCCCTCGAGGAACGCGCTCCGGAAGTTGACCCCGAGCAGCGCGAGGAAGATGCTCGAGCAGCGGAAGGGCTCGACCGTCGCCAGGGTCGAGTTCCACTCCCACACCACCGTCATCCCGGGAGGGTCCGCCGGCGCCGTGGCCGCCTCGCTGCGCCAGACCCGCCGCGGGGATGCGGTGACGTCCAGATGGGCGTGCTCGATCCCGTGCTCGTACTCCGGGGTGATGGTCCACGAGTCGCCAGGGAATGCCGGGCCCGACGCGGCAGCGATGAGCACCCCGCCATCGAGGTAGGCCGGGGTGGACGCGAACCGTCGGGGCCAGCGGTCGACGTCGGCCAAACCGGAGGCCGTGCGCGTGGACCCCGCCCACTCGCCGTAGGTGGCGCGAACGTCGCGCCAGTCCACGTCGCAGGAGGCGTTGACGCCCCACCGGATCCGGTTCCCGGCGCCGGACGTCGCCCCGGCCGACAGTCCGACGGAAGACCCCAGGAGGCGCCACTCCCGGTCCGAGCCGTGGCCCTCGACGGGGCGGTACACCGCGTAGACGTCGTTGTTGTGCTGGGCGAGCTGGACACGCACGCCGTCCGGGCCGACGGTGGTGATCACGGTCGCCACCGCGGCGGCGGCCACGACGTCGTAGAGCACGATCGACCCAGCGTTGACGCGGACCTCCGTCTCGTACCGGGTTCCACCGACGTCCAGGCGCATTCCGAGGGTGCCCGTGCCCGAGTTGACCCGGATCTCGGCCTCGGCGAACAGACCCTGGGTAAGCGTGGACGTGCACGAGGCGCCGGAGATCCCGTAGAACTTGCTCTCACCGCCCGCCGACACCAGGCCCCACCACCCGTCGGCGGTGGACGCCGCGGTCGGTGCCCCGGCCGTGGCGACCGCCCAGGCGGTGACGTTCGGCGCCGTCCAGGCCAGGGTGTACGTGAGCTCCCAGGACGCGCGGGCGGTGTCGACCGGGTTGTTGTTGTAGGCCGGCATCGTGTGGGTCGAGAAGCCCCCGAGCTCGGCCACCGCCAGGGAACCCTCATAGGTGGAGGCGGCGTCCGGGCAGATGCCGTGGACCATGATTGCCCGGCCGCGGTGGGCGCAGACAGCCCAATTCCAAGGGACCAGGTTGATGTCGCCCGGCGCGAACACCTTGGAGTACAGCGGATCCGCGCCGCTCTGCCCCATCGGCGCCCAGGTCGCGCCCCCGTCCAGCGACCGGTCGATCACGAGGTAGCCGAGGCGGGCCCCAGGACCGGCGGCGTACTGCTGGGTCAGCATGAAGATCGAGCCGACGTCATCGCACCAGAGCGCCAGCCCGCCCTCGTCGAAGCTGCCGGAGCCCGCGCCGGCGTCGCCGTAGTCCACACCCGCGATGATCGTCGCCCCGGCGTTCGAAAGGGGCCCGAACGCCGATGCGATGCGGCGGACCACCCGGTCGGCGTTGAGCGAGACCGCCGACGCGGCGATGTGGGCAACGACGAACATCCCCGCGAAGTAGACGACGTCGACGAACTTTCCGTTCTGCGAGTTGGCCGGCTCGCCCACCGTCTCGTCCTCGTCGCTCCGCTCGATGAGCGAGAAGGAACAGCCGAGGTCGTCGCTGGCCCACTGGAAGAGCTGGTCGTCGAAGTTGCCGGCGCCCCACGCGGTGCGCTTGAGCCCCTCCCCCATGAGGAGGATCTGGCCGCCGCCGTATCTGGCCCGGAGCCGGCCGAGCTGCCATCCCGTGGACGAGGACGTGTCGAGGGACGCCTGGAGGCACG
>JAYVAS010000552.1:0-2373 GCA_043750895.1 Pseudomonadota bacterium | reverse complement strand
CTCCAGTTTGATTTACCTGTGACCGGTGCCCCGGCTAAGGGGCGCCGTTCGAAACTCTCTATTGAACGACAGTTACTGCTACCAATTTTTCAAAGACCGCTTCGGTCCGGGGGTCCGAAGACCTTCCTTCCCGAAGCCCACGCCGTTTATCCCGGCGGGGGGGAGCGTCAAGGAGATTTTTTAGGTCTCCGGGGCCGCTGCCCCTTCGATTCAGAGCGCCGAGGAGCTCTGTTCGAAGCCCGCGGCTATTATGAGATGATGCCCGCCACGTCAAGGTGATTCGCGGGCGCGCGGTCAGGCGCCGCCGGTATCTCCTGTATCCCCGCCGCTGATCGCCTCGTCGGAATCCGTCGCGCTCTCGCAGTCGGGATCCGCGGCGTCGGAGACGCCGTCCTTGTCGTCGTCAGCGCCGTTGTTGCAGACGTCAGCGCCGTAGCCGAGCTCGTAGTCGCCGAGGGCGCAGTCCGGGTCCTCGGCGTCGGTCCAGCCGTCCAGGTCGTCGTCCAGGCCGTCCAGGCAGCTCGTGGGGTCGGGTGCGCCCTCGGTGCCGGTCGCGTCCACACACTCGGGGTCCTCGGCGTCCGTCAGGCCGTCCACGTCGTTGTCTGCCCCGTCGTTGCACTCCGCGGCGGTCAATCCGACCTCGGTGCCCTCCGCACAGTCGGGGTCGGCCTCGTCGATCCAGCCATCCCCGTCGTCGTCGTCGCCGTTCCCGCACGACGAGTCGTCGTTGGTCTCGTTGCCGCGCCCGCACTCCGGGTCTTCCTCGTCGGTCAAGCCGTCGCGGTCGTCGTCTCGGCTGTTGGAGCAGTTCGACTCGTCGTCGTCGGCGGCGTCAACGCACAGCTCGTCGGCGCCGTCCTCGTCACCGTCACGGTCGTTGTCCACGCCGTCGTTGCAGGCCGTCTCTCCGAAGCCGACCTCCTCGGTGCCCGCCCCGCTGCAGTCGGGGTCGTCGGCGTCGGCGTAGCCGTCTTCATCGTCGTCGAGGCAGTTGTGGCAGCCGTCGCCATCGGTGGGGTTCAGCCACTCGGAGAAGGTGAAGTCCCCCGTCGTGTAGGAAAACACGACGTTCCCCGAGGCGGTTTCGATGGTGTACTCGGTCACCCGCTGGAACTCGATGATCAGGTAGCCCCAGTCCGGCGTGGTCGAGGCCAGGTAGCCCTGACCCTGGGGGACCTGGACCGTGGGCAGCTGGTACATGACGCGGGCGGGGATCTCGATGTGCGAGAGCCCCTCGTCGTCCACCGCGTTGGCGTCGGGCACCACCACCGTGGCGCGCACGGGGAACGCCGTGGTGCCGAACCAGTTCAGGAACAGGGTGGAGAGGGTGACGCGGACGTAGGTGTGGGAGTCGATCACCGCCCCGGACTGCGTGAAGTCCACCGTCGAGGGCTCCCAGGTGAACGCCAGCGCGGTGTCCCGAAGGTCCTCCCCGTTGCCGCTGTCGTCGTAGCAGCCCGAGACCGGGATCAGACTCCACAGGTCGTCGGCGCTGGCGAAGTCGGCGCTCGCCGGAGCGAACCCCTCGATCGCGCGGGCGACGATGCTCTCGGGGAGGGCGATCTCCTGTCCTGCGATGCCGACCGTGGGCGCGTCCATGGTGACGGTGGCCGGCTTGAGCTTGGTCCGGTGGCCGGCGAAGAAGTTCCGCGCGACCGGCCAGTCCGACCGGTAGGTGTAGGTGGGGATGCCCTCGGCGTCGTCGCTGGTGCAGAACTCCATGACCGAGGCGTCGTACAGCACGCCCCCCTTGTCCGCGCAGGCGTCGACGTCCGAGATCTCGAAGGGCACACCGTTCGGGGACTCGGTCGCCGCGGCGGGGTCGAGGAAGCCCAGATCGCCGCCGCCGTACCGGAACACCGCCATGGCGTCCACGTCGACGCAGACCTCTTCGCCCTCGTCGGCCCAGAACGGGCTGCGGAGCGTGATGGGCCCGACGTCCTCGTGCAGGTTGTCGACGCCGAAGGTGAAGCCGAGCTGACCCGGGCGTTCGATCTGCCAGTCCTCGCCGCCCTGGTCGGTACCGCCCATGAAGCCCATGAGCGGCGTATGCACCCGCGGGTAGGCGAAGTTGTACCGATCGGCGGTGCCGTCGATGCCGGTCATGCCGATGTAGGCGATGTCCTCGCACCCGAACGCCTGACCCCACTCGTCGTCCAGGCGGGTGGACATGCCGCCGTAGCAGCTCTCCCAGTAGTTGTTGATCTGCACGAAGCCGATCTGGTTGTCGGTGACGGTGCCGACGTCGTAGCGGTACAGGGTCGGCGCGGCGGAGTAGCCGTTCGGCCCCGCGACGCTCACCGTGACGTCCCCGCCGGTGAGCGGACCGTTGGGGATCCGCACCGTGACGCGATCATCGGCGATGTCCAG
>JAYVAS010000551.1:0-9233 GCA_043750895.1 Pseudomonadota bacterium | reverse complement strand
TGGGCAACCTCGCAAAGGCGGCCATCGGGCAGCTCCGTCAGGCGCTCCGTAGTCCGGCGATCGAACGTGCGAAGGCGATGGGCACCTACAAGGCACGCCTGGTCGGCATGACCGGCGCGGACGCCGGTGCATCGGCACCGGTCGCCGGCCAGACCTTCTAGCCTCGACGCGTGATCTTGCGGGCGGGCGCCGGGGAAACCCGGCCCCGCTCGCTGCGTTTTCAGCTACGTTCCCGACATGGACGAGCTGGCGATCACGCGCGCAGTGCCCGCAGATGCACCCGCGGTGCTTTCGATCCACCGCCGGGTGCTCGACGAGCTCGAGTACTTCATCACCGAGCCCGACGAGTTCACCGAGACCATCGATCGGAAGGTGGCGGCGATCCGGGCGGCCGCGCACGACGCCGCCGGGCTGTACCTCGTCGCGCGGGTCGAACGGCAGGTGGTCGGCTGGTCGCAGGTCGTGACCGCGCCCCGTCGCCGGGTGCGCCATGTGGGCCGCGTCGAGCTGATGGTCGACGGGCGCTGGCGAGGCCGCGGTGTCGGAACCGCCTTGCTGGCGGCGGTGGTGCAGTGGGGGATCGACCACCCCATCGTCGAGAAGCTCTCGTTGACGGTGTTCACCCACAACGCGCGCGCGATCGCGCTCTACGCCCGGCACGGCTTCTACGAGGAGGGACGGCGCGAGCGGGAGTACCGTTTTGCCGACGGGAGCTTGCGGGGGGACGTCATGATGGCGCGGTGGGTGGGCGACCCGACCCCGTGAACGACCGGGGGCTTCAGCTGTCGCGCCACTCCGCTTCCCGCCGGTAGATCGTCCGCGCGGTGATGCCGAGCAGGCTGGCGGCGAGGTCCCGGTCGCCGGCGCAGTTTCGCAGGGTCGCCTCGATCACGCGCCGCTCGACGTCGCGCAGGGGGGTGCCGACGGCCACGGTGAGCCACCCGCCGGCTTCGGGGCTGCCACCGGCCTGGCGGAGGGGCGCGGGCAGATCGGCGAGCCGGATGACCTCGTCCCGGGCAAGGACGACCGCCCGTTCCATGGCGTTCTCCAGCTCGCGCACGTTGCCCTGCCACGGCCACGCTTCCAGCGCCGCGAGGGCCTCGGGCTCGATGGCCCGGATGGCACGGTTGTTCCGGCGGGCGTGGTGGGCGGCGAAGTGGCGCGCCAGGAGCGGGATGTCCTCCCGGCGCTCACGCAGCGCGGGCGCGTGCAGCCGGATGACGTTGAGCCGGTAGTAGAGGTCGGCGCGGAGAACGCCGTCGGCGACTGCTTTCTCGGGGTCCCGGTTGGTCGCCGCCACGATCCGCACGTCGGCCCGTAGGGTACGGGTCCCGCCCAGGCGCTCGTACTCGCCCTCCTGGAGCACCCGCAGGAGCTTCACCTGGACCGGGAGGGGGGTCTCCGTCACCTCGTCCAGGAAGAGGGTGCCGCCTGCGGCGAGGTCGAAGCGGCCCTCCTTCCGGCCATGCGCGCCGGTGAAGGCGCCCGCCTCGTAGCCGAATAGCTCGCTCTCGAGGAGCGCCTCGGGGATGGCGCCGCAGTTCACGGTGACGAGGCGGTGATCCCGGCGCGGAGACATGGCGTGGATCGAGCGGGCCAGCAGGCCCTTGCCCGTCCCTGACTCGCCTGAGATCAACACCGAGGCCATGGAGGGGGCGACCTGGGTGGTCTCTTCGAGGAGCGTGCGCATCCTACCCGACTGCCCGACGATCTCTCCTGGTTGAACCTGTGCGATCTGCTCGCGGAGGCGCCGGTTCTCCCGCAGGAGCTCGTGCTTCTCCAGGGCCTTCTGCACCGAGGCGACGACCTCCGAGCGGCGCAGGGGCTTGGACACGAAGTCGTAGGCGCCCTCCTTCATCGCCTCCACGGCGCTCTCGACGGTGCCGTACGCGGTCACGAGGATGACCTGGACCTCGGGCGCGATCTGCCGGGTTGCGCGCAGGAGGTCCAGGCCCCCCATCCCCGGCATCTTCAGGTCCGAGACCACCACCGCGACGTCGCCGTCGCGCAGCCGCTCGAGACCGGCCCGGCCGTCGCCCGCGACGCGCACCTCCCACCCCTCTCGCTCGAAGATGCGCTGGAGCGCGAGGCGGTTTGGCTCTTCGTCGTCGATGACCAGCAGGACGGGCATGCCCTACCGTAGTCCCTCCTGACAGATTGTCGAGCGTGACGATTTGTCATCGGGGAGGGTCAATGTGAACCGGGTGCCCTGCCCGGGGGCGGTCTCGAGCTTCACGGCGCCCCCGAGGTCCTCGATGCTCTGGCGGGTGATGGCGAGTCCGAGCCCCGTGCCCCGGGCGCGGGTCGAGAAGAAGGGCTCGAACACCCGCGCCGCCACGTCGGGCTCCATCCCCGGTCCGTCGTCCTCGACCACGAAGGTGCACCCGTTCGGGAGGCGTCGGACGTGGACCTGGATCGACCGCGCGCCGGCGTCCGCCGCGTTGCGGACGAGGTTCAGCAACGCCCGCCGCACCGTGTTCCCATCGAGGTCCACCGTCGTGCCGGCGTCCCCGTCGGCCCGCACCTGGATGCCCTGCCGACGAAGCCCTTCCTCCTCGAGGGACAGCACCCCCTCTGCCAGCGCCAGCGGGTCTTCCGGCGAGGTCTCGGCGGGCCGGCGGCGGGCCAGGTCCAGGTACCGCTCCGTCACCCGCTCGAGGCGGTCGATCTCGCCGGTCACCACGTCCAGGAGCTGACGTCCGCTGGCGGTGTGGACCTCGTCGGCGAGCAGCTCCGCGTGGAGGCTGATGGCGTTGAGGGGGTTGCGCACTTCGTGGGTGACCTGGGCGAGCATCTGGCCCACCAGGGCCAGCCGTTCGCTCCGCTGCAGCCGGTCGCGGTCTTGTTTGCGCTCAGTGATGTCCTCGCCCACCAGGATGCGTCCGCTCTCGCCGAAGGGCCGCACCACCACCTCCTCGGTGCGATTGGCGTGCTCCCGTTCGGAACGGCCCTCTTCGATACTTGCGAGGGCGGGCGGGAGAGCGTCGCCGCCGCGCACGCCCCACAGCGCCACCGCGGCCGGGTTCGCCATGCGCACCTGGCCGTCTTCGACCACCAGCACCGCCGACCCGATCGAGTCCAGGACCCGGCGCAGGTACAGCGTCAACGACTGCAGGTTCCGGTCCCGCTCGGAGAGGGCGGTCACCATCTGGGCAAACTCGCGGGAGAGGCGCCCCACCTCGTCGGTGCCGGGGATGCTGATCACGCGGTCCGCCTCGCCGGCTCCCACCCTTCTCACCTGCTCGGCGAGGGTGGTGAGCGGCGCGAGGGCGCGGCCGGTGAGCGTGAGCAGCGCGCCCCCGAGGGCGATCGACATGAGGATCAGGGCGCCGCCCAGACGTTCGGCCCACGCCTGGGCGGCGGCCGTCTTTTCGCTCACCGCGTCGATGCGACCGTCTACGAGGGTGTTGAGTTGGGTGACCTCGCTTCGGAGCGCTTCCCGTTGGGAGTCCCCGGGGAGTTGGCGGTAGGTGCCCCATGCGCGTTCGATGTCCGCGATCTGGAGCCCCACCGCCATGACCGCGGCGCGCTCCTCGGCGTCGACGGGCAGCGCCAGGCCTCGCAAGGCCAACGCCCCGGCCTCGGCGAGGGTGGCCTCGACAGCGGCCGGGTCTGCGGGCGCGCGGTCGAGCTGCCCGAGGATGCGGCTCGAGGTGAGGGTGAGCGGAAGGTACACCCCGTTGACCACCGCCACCGCGCGCCCGATCGCGCGCAGCTGGAAGAGGTTGGTGCTCATCGCGAGCAGAAAACACGCGACGCCGAGGCTCACCGACACCATCAGGCGTCCGCGGAGGCTCGTCGTACGGTGCCAGGGCATGGGCTGGCCTAACTGCGCCTGTGGCAGTGCGGTGTCGGCACATGTCACGCTGGGCGATCCTCGCGTTGACGAGCACGCAAGCCGGGATATGCGACCGGCCCGCGCGTGCTGCGGAAGGAGTTGGTGGTTTCATGAGCGCATCGATGCTGGTTCTGGTTGCCCTGTTCGGCCTCACGGGCTGCGGAAACGAAGGTAAGACAGGCGAGGCAGCCGCTTCGGCCCCCGTCGCGGACATCGGTGAGGTGCTCGCCACCGTCAACGGTGTGCAGATCGGTTCCAAGGAATTCGAGACCGCGGCGGCCCGCAAGACCCCGGCCAGCGGTGACGCCTTGTCGCTCGAGGAGAAGAAGGAAGTCCTCGACGACCTCGTCGAGGAGAAGCTCCTCTACGCCGCGGCGCTCAAGAAGGGCCTCGACAAGGACCCCAAGGTCCAGAAGGTGATGGTCAACACCCTCGTGCGCGAGGAGGTGTTCAACACCCTCAAGAACACCGACTTCCCCGACGAGGTGCTCCAGAAGTACTACGAGGAGCACAAGTCCGAGTTCGTCGTCCCCGAGAAGGTGCAGATCAAGCGCATCCTGATCAAGGTCTCCCCCGAGAAGGCCGACGACGCTGCCAAGGCCGAGGCCGAGAAGGTCCGGGCCGAGCTCGTGAAGGCCCCCGATTCGTTCAAGGACGTCGCGGCGCGGGTCTCCGAGGATCCCTACAAGCGCCGTGGGGGCGATGTGGGCTTCGTCTCCAAGGAAGGCAAGCCGGGCCTCGATCAGGCGATCGTCGAGAAGGCCTTCACCCTCGAGACCAACGCCATCTCCGACGTGTTCAAGACGGAGGACGGCTACAACGTCATCCAGGTGGCGGCCCGTCGCGAGCAGCTCGAGCGCACCTTCCAGCAGATGAAGGGCACCGTGCTGCGGAAGGCCAAGAGCGCCCGCCAGCAGGAACTCTATGACAGCTACGTCGCCAACCTCAAGAAGGACGCCAAGATCACCTCGGACGACGCCAAGCTCGGCGCCCTCGAGATCAAGAGCTCGCGCCGTCCGTTCATGCCGGGCGTGGGCGACGAGCACGGAGAGGAGGGCGAGGAAGAAGGCGAGATGACGCTCCCCACCGAGGCCGCCGAAGGTGGCGTGGTGGCGCCGCGTCCGCCGATGCCGGGCCGTCCGGGCGGCATCGGGGATCGTCCGATCGTCCGCCCCGGTGGCAAGGACGGGAAGGCCGACGGGAAGTAGCGCGTGATCCTGGCCCTCGTCATCACCATGGCTCGGGCCCAGGACGCGTGGGCCGCTCCTGCCGTCGAGTCCGCGGCGCCGGTCGTACCGGCGGCGGCCCCGGCGTCTACGGCGCCCACGCCGCCGGTTTCGGCGGTCGTGGACCGGGTGGCTGCGGTGGTCAACGACGAGGTGATCCTGCTGTCCGAGGTCTACGCCTTCGACGACTACATCTCGGAGCAACGCGCCGCGGGCGTCCCGGTCGCCCGCGCCGAGCGCGAGGTGATCGAGCGGTTGGTCGAGCGCACCCTGGTCAAGCAGGAGGTCACCCGCCTGCGGCTCGAGGTGACCGAACAGGAGATCGATCGCGCCATCGACGACGTCGCCCGGCGGAACGGCCTGGAGCGTGCCCAGCTCCGCGCCGAAGTGGAGCGGGGCGGCTACACGTGGGATGCCTACCGCGCCGAGCTGCGGGACAACCTGCAGGAGATGAAGTTCGGGCAGACGGTGCTCCGGCCGCGGGTCAACATCTCCGAGAACGAGCTGCGTGACGCGTTCCTCCGGTCCACGGCGAACACGCCGCAGGAGGCCCACGTCCTGGCGATCTTCCTCGCGCCCAGCGCCGACGGCAACGCCGCCGCCGTGACCGCCCGGGCCGCCGAGCTCGTGCGTCGGGCGCGCGCCGGCGAGGACTTCGCCGCCCTGTCCCGTGAGGCCGATCAGGGCCCGTTCGGAGCCCAGAACGGCGAGATGGGGCGGTTCCGTCCCGGCGAGCTCGTCGGGGCCCTCGACGCCGCGGTCAACAACACCGCCACCGGCGCGGTGTCCGACCCGATCGTCACCGACAACGGTGTGTTCGTCCTCAAGGTCGCGGAGCGCAGCGCCGCGGGCGGCGACTTCGAGTCGATGAAGGAGGAGCTCTCGGACCAGGTCTTCGCCAGCCGGATGGAGGACGAGCAGACCCGCTGGTTCCAGCAGGCGCGCCGCCAGGCTTCGGTGCGGATCGTGATCCCCGAGGCGGCCGCAGCGATTCCGTGAGCGCGCTCCTGATCACCCCGGGAGATCCCCTCGGGATCGGCCCAGAGGTGGCGGTGGCCGCAGCGCGTCGGGTGGGGGGAGACCTCCTGCTCATCGGCGACGTGGCGGCGCTTCGGCGCGTGGACCCGAGGTTGCCCGCCGGGAGCCCCGACGGGGAGGGAATCCGCGTGCTCGAACCGGGAGGAGACCCGGCCGAGCCGGTCGAAGTGCGCGCGATTCGCCTCGCGGTGGAGCTGTGCCGCGCGGGCGTGGCGCGGGGTCTGGTGACCGGCCCGATCCACAAGGAGCGTCTCGCCGCCCGCGGCTTCGCGTACACCGGCCACACCGACTTCCTCGGTGCGTTGTGCGGGGTGGCGTCGCCGGTGATGGCGTTCGTCGGGGGTGAGGTGCGGGTCGCGCTGGTGACGGTCCACCTCCCGTTGCGCGCCGTGGCGGACGCGATCACCGACGCCCGGGTCCTCCACACGCTGACCGTCGCGCACCACGCGTTGGTGAATCAGTTGGGCATCGCGGCGCCGCGCCTGCTGGTGTGCGGCCTAAATCCGCACGCCGGGGATGGCGGTCTGTTGGGGCGGGAGGAGATCGAGGTGATCGCCCCCGCCGTGGCGCGGGCGCGGGCGGCGGGCATCGACGCGCGGGGCCCGGTCAGCGCCGAGACCGCTTTCATGGATCCCACCGCGGCCGACATGGTGGTCGCGATGTACCACGACCAGGGGCTCGTCCCGCTCAAGCGGGTGGACTTCGGACGGTCGGTGAACTGGACGCTGGGGTTGCCGATCGTGCGCACCAGCGTCGATCACGGCACCGCGGACGCCCTGGTCGGCACCGGGAAGGCGCGTTCGGAGAGCATGGAGGCCGCGATTCGACTGGCGCTGCGCCTCACGGCGTGAGGCCGGTGTCGGGCGTCTCCAGGGGGGTGGCGCAGGCGGTGTCCGGCTCCCAGTCCGCCCACCGCTCGGGAGGGGCTCCGAAGCCGCGGCAGTCGGCGCGCTCGGCGGCGTCGCGGGTGTAGACCTCCATCACCCCGACCAGCGCCGTGTCCCCGCAGTTGAACACCGTGGAGTCCCCCTCGGTGACGTCCCGCCAGTCGGCGGTGACGTCGAGCTTGAGCTCGAGGCGGTCGGTGGAGCCATCCGCCGCCGCGGACACCGAGCCCATCGGGTGGCGCTCGAAGTAGACCCCGTCGGCGGAGAGCAGGACCTTGCCGTTCCCGGTCCAGGCCGACGTCTCGATCTCGAACTCCCAGCGGGGCCGCTCCGGATCGCACACCACCGAAGCCGAGGTGATCACCGGCACTGCGTAGTCCGCGTCGTCCGGGGACGTCGGCGCGAAGCCGACGTTACACCCCAGCGCAAAAACGAAGACCGCGCCCAGGGGGACCCCGGACGCGGCGTTCGGCCTCGAGGGAGGGCTTAGCCTTCGAAGGTCGCGCACCACTCGGAGTAGTACGTCGCGCTCTCGCCGTTGACAACACAATCCGTGTACATGCCGTCGAGGCTGGTGGCCCCGAAGTACCAGGTGGTGCCCACGAGGACGCTGTCGGCGTAGAACAGGGTGGTGCTGTTCACGACGACGTCGTCGATGTCGGTGACGGCGGTGAGGACGAGCTTGTAGGTGAACGAGCCGTCCGCGTTCTCGGAGTCGAGCGCGAAGCCGGTGTGGTTCTCGGTGTAGAGGAACGAGTCGGCGGTCTCGGTCATGTCGATCTCGAGGAGCGAAGACTCGGTCGAGGTCGTCATGGTGTAGGTGCAGGCGTTGTTCACGCAGTCACCCGTGGCGCCGGTGCCGGTCGTCATGCCCGAGGCGTCCGTGAGCAGCATGTACTCGACGGCCGGGGTGGTGTCGGTGTCGGTGGTGACCGAGGTGTCCCCGGTGTCCTTGCCGGTCGCAGTACATCCAACGAGGCCGAGAATCGAGGCGGAAAGAACCAAACGCATGAAATCCTCCATCTGCCAGAAATGGCGCTGCCTGCTAACAATGCGCCAGGGCCGCCGCAACATCGCGTCGGCCCGGCGAAAGGCGGGTGCTAGATCTCGCCGCACATGTCGGCGAAGTACCCGGGGTCATGACCGAACGCGTAGCAGCTCGCGGCGTTGCCAGCGGAGTCGGTGATGGCGGCCATGTAGGTGAGCTGCGCTTCGATCGTCGTGTTGCCCATGTCGAAGAGGGTCGACGAGTTCTGGGACTGATCTTCGTAGCTGTTGACGATGTCCAGGCTGATCGACTTCGTCTCGATGCCGCCCGACGAGCCGGCCAGGGAGAAGCTGTTGTGGTACTCGGTCCAGAAGCCCTCGTCCGAGCAGTTCGGGTCGGTCTGGCAGGAGCCGGAGGTGTCCCCCGTCTCGGCCAGGTACAGATCCACGGCGCCGATCTCGCCGCCCGAGGCGTCGACCGACCAGGTGCAGCTGTTGCTGCTCGAACAGTCGTAGTAGATGCCTTCCAGGAACGGGCTTCCGGTGGCGGTGGTGCCGCCCTTGCACGAGCTGTCGCCGGTGTCGCACGTGCCGCTGGTGCAGCCTGAAAGTGCCGCCGCAGCGGCCCCGAGAACGATGAAGTACTTCATGAACGTCTCCTCGCTGAGTATTCAGCACTTACAACCTAGCTGCCTGTGGCACCTGTGGCAAGGGGTGCCGGATCCTCGGCTTCCGCGGTTCCCTCTTCCTGGCTCCTGGCCCATTTCGCGGCGGCACGTTCACGGAACAGGGTCCGTTCGATGCGGTCGAGCAGCGCCGGGAGTCCGTCTCCGGTACGCGCGCTCACCGGGGTGGCATCCCAACTCAGCGTGAGGGCGGCGACGGTGTCGGCGTCGGCCCGGTCGATCTGGTTGAGGACCATCAACGTCGGGGTGTCTCCCGCGTCGAGCTCGTGCAGGACCTTCTCCACGGCGTCCTTCTGAGCGGTCGGGTCCGCGTCGCCGGCGTTGACGACGTGCAGCAGCAGGTCGGCGTCCAGGGCCTCGTCGAGGGTGGAGCGGAACGCGTGGATCAGGTCCTTGGGGAGGTTCTTGATGAACCCGACCGTGTCGGTCAGGATGATCTCCCGCATCTCCGGGAAACGCAGCCGCCGACTGGTCGGGTCGAGGGTGGCGAAGAGCTTGTCCTCGGCGTCGACCGCGCTGTTGGTCATCCGGTTGAGGAGCGTGGACTTGCCAGCGTTGGTGTAGCCGACGA
>JAYVAS010000550.1:0-1974 GCA_043750895.1 Pseudomonadota bacterium | reverse complement strand
CGCGGCGGGGAGCTTCGTGGCGATGAGCTCGTCCTTGGAGGGCATGTCGATGCCGTAGAAGCACGGGTTGGTCACCGCGGGAGAGTACACCGCGAGGTGGACCTCTCTGGGCCGGGTCGCGCGGGTGAGGTCGGCGAGGCGACGGATGGTCGTGCCCCGCACGACGCTGTCGTCCACGAGGATGACGCGCTTTCCCTCGAAGATCTCCGGAATCGGGTTCAGCTTCAGGCGGTGCGCCGCCGCGCGCGTGGTCGGGTCGGGCATGATGAAGGTGCGCCCGCTGTACCGGTTCTTGATGAACCCTTCCCGATACGGGAGCCCCAACACCTCCGCCATGGCCTGCGCCGCGGTCCGCGACGTGTCCGGCACCGGGACCACCACGTCCGCTTCCAGGCCGCGCGCCTTCCATTCAAGCCCGAGCCGTTCGCCGAGGGCCCAGCGGATGGCGTGGACGCGGCCGTCTTCCATCATCGAATCGGGCCGGGCGAAGTAGATCCGCTCGAACACGCAGGAACGCTGGGGCGGCGCCGGGGAGACGGCGCGCAGGATCGGTTCCCGGCCGGGACGCAACAGGGCGACGCTGCCCGGGGGCAGGTCGTCCACGCGGGTAAACCCGAGCGCGTCGAACACCACCGTCTCGCTGGCGGCCGCCCACGCGCCGGACTCGCTGCGCGCGTAGGACCCGGGGCGGATGCCGAGCGGATCCCGGAACGCCACCAGGGTGGCGACGCCGTCCACCTCGAGGAGCGCGACGCAGGAGTAGGCCCCGTTGACCCGCTGGAACACCTCTCGGACCGCGTGGACGACGTCCTCCTCGGTGTGACCGGACAGCCGGCGATCGGCGAGCGCCTCGGCGAACACCAGCAGGATCGGCTCCACGTCACATTGGGACTGCACGTGCACGCCGCGGGAGATCAACCATTCTTCGACGGCGGGCAGATTGGTGACGTTGCCGTTGTGGGCCATCAACACGCCCGGCCGGCGCGTCCAGAACGGCTGGGCGTCTTCACGGACCCCGGAACCGACGGTGGGGTAGCGCGTGTGCCCGATCCCGGCCGATCCCCGCAGGGTGGCCACGATCCCCGGGGTGAACACCGCGGACACCGACCCGAGCTCCTTGTGGACGCTGAAGCGCCCGTCGAGCACGGTGCCGATGCCGCAGGCATCCTGGCCGCGGTGCTGGATGGCCTGGAGACCCATCGCGAGGGCCGCGCCGGCCCGCTCAACCCCGATCAGACCGACGAATCCACACATTCACGCCTCCAGCAGCTTGATGAGGATGTCCGCCTGGTACCAGGCGTCGTAGTCGGCCCGGTGTTTCTGCGTCATGTCTTCGGCGTCGAGCTGGAGGCGCTCGGCGAGCACCTCCTTGTTGGAGTCGAACCAGTGTAGACCGAGCTTGCCCGTGGCGAGCGCCTTGGTGTCCAGCGCCTTGTAGCCGAAGGGATTGGGGATCTCCTCCGCCGCGTAACACCAGGCGACGAACGACCAGTCGAAGGGCGCGTTGTGGCCCACGAAGACCGGCTTCGTCCCGGGTCGGGTCTGCTCCTGGACCCAGTCGACCAGCGCGAGCAGCGCCTCGCGGCGGACCCGACCTTCGGTGCGGAGCAGCTCCAGGTCGAGCCCGTTCACCTTCATCGCCCCCGGATCGACCTTGGGCCCTTCGGGTCGGAGCTCGGCGTACCAGGTGGCCCCCCGCTCCAGGCGGCCGGCGGCGCCCGGAGCCACCACCACGGCGCCGAGCGAGATCATGTCGTAGATGGCCGGGACCGGGCCCGAGCACTCGATGTCCACGCAGAAGTAGGTCGCACGGGTCTCGGGCACGTTTCGCTCCATCGCGTCGGCGGCGCGGGATTATCTCGTTTCGGAACACCTGGGATAGGCTCTTCCTCTGTCGCGGCTCTCGCTGACCCTCTGCATCCTCGTCGGGGTCGTCCCGTTCGGCGTCGCCACGTGCGCGCTCATCGGGCTCGG
>JAYVAS010000549.1:0-24643 GCA_043750895.1 Pseudomonadota bacterium | reverse complement strand
CCACGGGCACGGTGCCCTACAACAACGCCGACAGCCAGTTCGTCGGCATCTACTGGGTGTACGGCGCCGGTCAGACGCGGTAGATCGACGGTCGGCATGACCGACCGCATCAACATCCTCGGCGTCGGGGTCGATGGCTGCACCTGGAGCGAGCTCGTCGAACGGGTCGCCGCTCTCGTGCAGGGCGCCGGCAAAGCCACCGTGGCCTACGCCAACATTCACGTGCTCAACACCGCCGTGACCGACGCCGCGCTCCGGGGGTTCCTGAACGCCGCCGACGTCTGCTACTGTGACGGCGCCGGAGTGCGCCTGGGCGCGAACGTGCTCGGCGAGCAGATCCGCGAGCGCATGACCGGCGCCGACTGGATCTACGACCTCGGCCGCGAGGCCCAGGGTCGGGGCTGGCGGCTGTTCTGGTTGGGCAGCGAGCCCGGGGTCACCGAGGCGGCCGCCCGGGTGCTCATGGAGCAAAACCCCGGCCTGCACATCGACAGCGACCACGGCTACCACGACAAGACCGGCGCCCCCAACGACGCGCTGATCGCCCGCATCAACGCGGCCCACCCGCACATCGTGCTGGTGGGCATGGGCACCCCGGTGCAGGAGGCGTGGGTCGCCGCGAACCGCGCCCGCATCGACGCGCCGGTGGTGTGGGTGCTGGGCGCCACGGCCGACTTCGTGAGCGGCAAGGTCAGCCGGGGGCCGGCGGTGCTCTACAACAACCAGGAGTGGCTCGCGCGCCTGCTGACCGAGCCACGTCGGCTGTGGCGGCGGTACCTCATCGGCAACACCGTGTTCCTGGGCCGGGTGGCCTGGCAGCGGATCTCGGGCTCGCGCTGATCAACCGAGGGCGTACGCAGCGCTGAACGCCGCGCGCCGCTACTCGATCCGGGCCGCCTCGACCCACTCGACCATGCCGGGAAGCCCACACACGGCGTCCGCGTAGGGCGCCAACGCGGCGGGGATGGGCTTGCCGTAGGTCCGGAACCGGCCGATCACCGGCGCGTAGAAGGCGTCCGCGGCGCAGAACGATCCGAACAGGAACGGCCCCCCGGAGCGGGCCAGGCAGGTGGTCCAGATGGCGTGGATGCGCGCGATGTCGGCATCCACCCCGGGACCGTCTCCCGGTCCTGGTCGGCGGCTGTGGAGATCCATGGGGCAGCAGGTGCGCAGCGCGGCGAAGGACGCGTGCATCTCGGCCGAGACGGCGCGTGCGAGCGCACGGGCGCCGAGGTCCGCCGGCCACAGCCCCCGGTCGGGGTACAGCTCGTGCACGTACTCGACGATGGCGAGGGAGTCCCAGATCACGAGCGCGCCGTGGTGCAGGACCGGGACCTTCTCGCTGGGGCTCCAGCGCGCGAGGTTCTCCTTGGTGTCGGGCCGATCGAGGGCCACCACCACCTCGCGGAAGGGCACGCCGGCCTCCCGCAGCGCCAACCACGGCCGCAGCGACCACGAGGAGTGGTTCTTCGAGCCCACGACCAGGGTGAGAGGTTCCATCACGGCTCCCGGAGATGGTGCGGCCTAACCGCTGGCGTTCCGCGCGACCGCCGGGCAGGATGCGCACGTGCATCCCCTCGCCCTCCTGCTCGCCTGCGCGCGTCCGGTCATCGGCACGCTCCCCGAGCACCACCTCGCCTTCGGCGGCGACCTGATGTTGGGCCAGCAGCTCAACCGGGTCCTCGACGACGGGGAGGCGCGGCGGAAGGTCTTCGCCGACCTCACGCTGCTGCGCACCGCCGACCTCAGCCTGGTCAACGGCGAAGGGGTGATCGCGGCCGGCGGCGTGCTCGCCGGCAAGGGGGAGGTCGCCCCCCACACCTGGCGCGTCCGGCCCGCCGCCATCGACATGCTCGTAGAGGCCGGCATCGACGTCGTCGCTCAGGGCAACAACCACGCCGGCGACTACGGACCCGCGGCCCAACGGGAGACCATCCAGCGCCTCCGCAGCGCTGGGCTCGACGCCACCGGCGCCGGCCTGAACCTCGCCGACGCCCGCACCCCCGTGTACCGGACCGTCGGCGACACCGTGGTGGCCATCATCGGCATCGACCTCACCGGGGTCCGGGCCTACGGCGCCGGCCCGGACACGCCCGGCACCTTCACCGCCAACGGGGAGGACCCCGCCGCCCAGGACGAGATCGTGGCCCGGCTGATGGCCGCCGCGGCGCGGGCCCGCGAACACGCGCACGTCGTGCTGCTCACCCCGCACTGGGGCCCCAACTGGCGCACCGAGCCGCTGCCCATCCTCCGCACCCTGGCACGGCGCCTCATCGAAGCCGGCTACGACGGGATCCTCGGCCACTCGGCCCACACGCTGCAGGGCGTCGAGCTGATCCACGGCAAGCCGGTGATCTACGACGCCGGCAACATCGCGCTCACCTACGACTACGACGACGCGGCGCACCGCGGCATCCTCTACGATTTGAGCTTCACCCGCGCCGGCATCACCGCGGTCGAGGCCCACCCCCTCACCCTGAAGGCCAACCTCAGCCGACGCGCGACGGGACGGAAGGCCACCCGCATCCTCGACGAATGGGACGAGCGGACGTCCGCGATGGGGACCGCCTACACCGACAGCGGCGCGGCGCGCCGGATCACCTGTACCCCGGGCTGGGTCGAAGGGCCCTGGGGTACCCCAGAACCACCGGTACGCACCGCCGACCACGTCGAGCTGGCTCCGGAACACCGGTGGGTCAGTAGCCTGCCCATAGGCGCGACCCCGGCCGATGTACGCTGGGCCAACGGCGTCCGGCTGGTCGGCTACAGCCTGCTGGTCCCCGCCGTCGCGGGCACCAAGGCGGCCCAGGTGGTGACGCTCTACCTGACCGCCGAGGCGCCGCTGCCGGCCTCGCTGGAGCTGACGCTGCGCGCCACCAACGGCCGGGGCACGGAGTACGACCGCCACCAGCCCGGCGACTGGGGGCTGCCCGCCGACCAGTGGCTACCGGGGCGCATCCTCGTCGACCGCGCGCTGTTCGCGTTCTCGCTGGACCCCGCGACGGGCATCCGCTTCGACGCCGGCCTCCGCGAGCCGCCGGTGTTCAGCACCCTCCCCGTCGTCGACCGGCTGGTCACGCTCGGCGCCATCGGGATGGACCCCCGCGCGCCCCGCCTCGCCACGCTGCTCGCGCGGCCGTGGCCCTGAGCCCCTAAAGCTCTTCGATCTGCTGCTTGTACCGCTCGATCTGGCGGTTCATGAAGTGGCGCTCGCCCGTCAGCTCCAGGGCGTCCTTGGGACAGACCCACCAACAGTAGAGGCACTGCACGCAGTCGGGCATCTCGGTCTTCACCCCGATCTCCTCGCGGGTGAGGCCGGTGGGGCAGAAGTCCTCGCACTTGGTGCAGTCCCCGCAGCTCCCGGCCTTCCGACCGACGAGCTTCAACGTGTCGTCCTCGAGGAAGTAGACGTCCTGCACGATCTTGAGCTTGTAGGCGAGCTCGGTGATCTCGGGCTTCTGGACGATGGGGCGCATCGCCTTCTTGAGCCAGATCAGGCTGCGCGCCTCGGACAGCTCGGCCAGCTTCGAGCGGGCGGGCGCCTTCCGGATCGCGCGGAGCATCGGGAGTCTGGCGGCGATGTCCGCGATCGTCTCCCGGGTGACGTGCCCGGCGTTGATGCTGTGGACCAGGTAGGGCACCTCGTCCACGGGCATGTCGATCAGGCGGCAGATCACCGCGTCGTTGAGGAAGGCGTTGTCGGAGATCGCGAGGCGCCCGAAACGGAAGGGCTCGCCGTCTCCGGGGCCGTTGCCCTCCATGCCCACCAGGCCGTCCACGATGATGAGGTCGGGCAGCACCACCTCGTTGAGCGCGAAGATGTTGCGCCCGAGGTCGTAGTGCATGTGGCGCTTGTCCTGACCGCGCGCGATGCCCACCCAGTTCTTCATCGCGCAGGAGAGGCCCGCCTCGCAGTGGGTCTTGATCTTGGGGACGCTGATGAGGAAACCGGCCTCGAGGATGGTCTTGGCGATCGCCGGGTGGGCGTCGCGATGCAGGACCACCTGACGGCCCTCGTCGGTGTTGAGGTCGACGATGGTGATGCCGTAGAGCTCCTTGAGCTTCTCGACCCGGAGCCGCCGGAAGGTGCTGATGCCACGCCGGGCGATGCCGATGTTGGAGCCGTCGCACAGCGTGATGTTGGTGTAGCCGCGCGCGCGCAGGCCCTCGATCAGCGAGGACATCACGCGCAGATCGACGCAGTTGCCCGTCAGCGCCACCAGGTCGTTGTTGAGGTTCGGCTTGATGACGATGGGGGTGTGGCGGTCTGCAGGGAGCTTGTGCTCCCAGTCGGCCAGCATCTGCGCCATGGACGCGCGCACTTGGGGGGTGGTCCATGCGTCGTGGATGTCGACGCGCCCGGTGTCATTGGCGTAGGTGAGCACGGGGTAAGGATAGCTCCGCACGAGACTCTACGGTAGTGGGACGGGCTACTGGAGCCGGGCCATCCCGGCCAACGCCGCCTCGTACCGCTCCCACACCTTGGCCCAGCTCCGTGCTTCGACGAACTGCCGGCCTTCCCGGCCCAGCCGGGCGCGAAGCGCGGGGTCCTCGATCAGCTTGACCATCGCCGCCTTGAGCGCGTCGGCGTCGTCCCGCGGCACCGGCAGGCCGATGCCCCCGGTCGCCTCGCGGATGGCGGGCTGGTCGCTCCAGATCACCGGCTTCCCGCAGGCCATGCCCTCCACCGCGGTGAACCCGAACCCCTCCTCCATGATGGTGGGGAACAGGATGGCGTCGGCGTCCTGGTAGTAGGGCACGATGTCGGCGACGTCGTGGGCGAAGCTCACCGGCTGGTTGAAGGCCTGTACCTTGAGCTGGTCGAGGTAGTGCGGGTCCGCGGCGGCGCCCACGATGGTGAGGTGCACGCGCTTCTTCAGGTCCGGACGGAGCCGGCCGACGGCGTCGATCGCCACGTGCTGGCCCTTCCCCGCCAGGATGCGCGAGGGGTAGGCGAAGCGGACGATGTCGGAGGGCGGAGGGTCGCGCGGCACCATCCGGACGATGTCCACCCCGTTGTGAATCATCGTGATCTTCTTCCGGGGAATGCCGATCTTCTCCAGCGCCGCCGCGCTGGCCTCGCTCACCGTGATCACGATCGGCATCGTGCGGCCCTGAGCCAGGTAGAGCAGCTCGCGGGCCACGTTCCCCGCGCTCCGACCCGCCTTTCCGAAGTTCAGATCGTGCACGATCACCGTGCTCGGGATCGCGGGTACGCGGATCTCGATCGAGTTCGAGAGCACCACGTCGGGCTGGAAGGCCCGCGCTTCGGCGACCGCAGCACGTTGCATCTTCAGGTACTGCCCCGCGCCGCCCCCGCGCAGGTCGACCGCGACCGCCTCGGGCGGGAAGCCCTCCTTGGAGGTGCGGTACCCCACGACGAGGCGCACCTCGTGGTGCTTGCACGCCTGCTCGTACAGGTTCGCGAACACCGTCTCGGTGCCGCTCCGGATGTCCGGCGGGTACCGCCGGGCGACCATGAGGATCTTCATGGGGCGGGCGGGCTCGGCGACGGCGCCGGAGGGGGGCCCGGAGCCTCGGGGGCGGGGGCGGCAGCGTCGTCAATGTAGCCGAGGGCCTTGAGGGCGTCGGTGTTCACGTCCCCCGCGGTCGTGTTCTCGATCCCGATCCACTGGATTCCCTCGAGCAAGCCATCGAGGTCGGCGACCCGGGTGGGCTCGGGGAAGATCACCGTCTTGCCCTTCATCTCCACCGACGGCGCGGCGCCCATGGCCGTCAGCACCGTCGGGGCGATGTCGAGGATGCTCATCGCCGGCAGCTCGGCGCCCGCGGTCACGCCCGGACCGGCTGCGTAGAAGATGCCGTTCTCCTTGTGGGTGCCGGTGTAGGAGTCGGTCAGCTTCACGTACTGGGTGATCGGCTCGCCGCCGACGGTGTCGTTCTGGAGCCGATCGTTGGTGATCTGCTCGTCCACCAGGGTCAGCGCGAGGCCGGTGGCCATGTCGGGCACGACGTCGAGCTTGTAGAAGGGCTGCCCCTTCCGGTCGAGCAGGGTGCTGATCCAGGCGCTCCCCTTGGCGAGCTGCTCGGCGTCCTTGAAGCCGACCGTCATCTTGTGGCCCACCTTCGAGACGTCCACCTCGCCCACCTCCGCCATCAGCCGCGCCCGGAGACGCTCGGTCAGCGGCGCGAACTGCCCGGCCTGCCCAGTGGCGTCCATGGGCTTGAAGCCATGATCGCTGACCAGGAAGAAGCGGGCCTCGGGGGACAGGGCCGCGCGGATGTCTCCGAGGATCGCGTCCGCCTGCCGATAGGCCGTCAAAACCTCGGTGCCGCCCGCCAGGTACTGCTCCCAGTAGAGGTGCGCGAGCCCGTCGGTGGCGTAGTAGTTGAAGGTCGCGAGCCCCGGTCGGGTCCGGTAGAGCTGGTTGATGAAGACGTCGCGGTCGATCCAGCCGTGGAGGACCTGCATGCGCACGTTGGCCTCGGCCGGGCCGGGGCGGAGGAAGCGCTCCTCGGCCGACCAGCTCACCGCGTCGACCAGGGTGCTGAAGCGCATCCCGGCCTTGATCAGCAGCCAGGTGAGCTCGACGGTGCCGTGGGTGGCCTGCTTCTGCTTCCGGCGCAGGCGCTTGGAGAGCTCCAGCTCCTTGACCACCGAGAGTTCGGCCGGCCAGGTCTCGACGTCGGGGGCCAGCCAGGAAGGGACCCAGAAGCCCCCGTGTTTGAAGGCGCGCGGCGGGTAGTCCACGAGCCACTTGTAGAGGCCGACCGCCTCCCCGCGGTCCTCGGCCACGTCCCAGAAGCGCGCCACCTTGCAGTCGTCGCTGTGGACGCGGAAGCCCTTGATGCCGCTCTCGTCCGGAGGCCGCCCCGAGGCGATCGTGGTCCAGAGCAGCGGCGAGAACATCGGCTCCATCGAGGTGAGCACCGCCCGGGTGCCGTCCGCGCGCAGGGCGACGAAGTTGGGGAGCGTGGCCGCCTGGGCGTCGATGAGCTCGAAGGTCCCGCCGTCCACGCCCATCACGAAGGTCTTGGTGGCGACCTTGCCGGTGGGGTGCAAGCCGGTCGCGGCCCAGACGACGCCCACCAGCCCGGCGAAGGCCGCGAAGCCGCGTCGGGCCCGGCCGATCACCGCCGCGACGAGCGGGACCACCGCCAACCACGCGAGGTCGTTGAAGAAGGGGTTCACCGCCCTGCACACCACCACCGGCACCAGGACCAGCGCGTAGAGCCCGACGATCAACCACCCCAAACGGGCCAGTGCCTTAGCCATCGATGAGTCCTCCGGGCGCGAACCCGTCCCAGAAGTGCCACTCGCCCGGGTGCGCGGTGAGCACCCGCGTCAGGTAGGCGGCGGTCCAGTCGGCGCCGGCCTCGAGCGCCGCGTCGAGCGGCAGATCGGTGCGCACCGGCGCGGCCGGGCCGATCACCGAGAGGTAGCGCCCCCGCTTCTGCGGGTCCCGGACGGTGTGCAGCGCGTGCAGCCGCGACTTCGTGCGCCAGGCCATGTAGAAGCCGCCCACCGGCACGCCCATCGGCTGACCACAGACCTGACGGATCAACCGCCGCCCGATCTCGGAGCCACCGCCGGTGCCGTCCCCCGCCGTGAGCACGATCTCGCCCTTCTGCAGCGCCCGAAGCAGGCTGCGCAGGTAGCTGCCGCCCTGGTGCAGGTGGACCGGCATGCGGGCCTCCAGGTCGTGCCGCATCTGGGTGGCCCACCGCCCCACCTCGGACTTGTCCACCGCGGGCTCGCCGCCCCCGATCTGGTGCACCTGGTGCCCACGCACGCCGAGCACACAGAGGGGCAACTGCGCAGGGCCCATGTGGGGATGCACGAGCACCAATCCCTGCCCGGCGGCGGCGGCGGCCTCGACGTGCTCGTAGCCCTCGAAGCGCAGGTAGCTCTCCCAGTTCTGCGCGTTCACCCGCCCGAAGGCGAAGCTGGCGTACTGGTTCACGAAGTGTGTGCCCATCGTCTGACGGGCGACCGCTTCGAGGTCGGTGCGATCGGGGAAGGCGCGGCGCAGGTTCGCGGCGACCTCCCGCACCTTGCCGCGCGCCCCGAGCGCCGCGAGCAACCCGAGCCGCCGGTTCACCCGGTACTCCCAGCCGTACGGCCCCGCTTCGAGGAGCTGTCGGTACGGACCCCACACCACGCGACGGTAGAGATCCTTGGCCGGGCTCTCGCCGATGACCACTACTGCCCCTCGGGTGCAGCGGCGTCGAGGTAGCCGAGCGCCTCGAGCCGGGCACGCTCCTCGTCGCCCACGTCGACCGCGCTGCGGGCGGCGGCGTCCCCGGAGAGCACCGACTTCGCCTGCTCTTCGAGGTGGGCGAACAGCTGCGCCCCTTCGGGGGTGGCCGCGACGGTGGCGTATACGTCGGTCACGCCCAAGACGTCGGTGGTGAGGTCGAAGAACTCGGGACCCCGCCCGATCTCCCGCGTCACGTACCGGGTGCTCGGACCCCGCACCGCGGCCATCTTCCACTTGGGCTGGAAGCTGGGGTCCTCTTTCCGCGCCGCGACGTTGGCCTCCCGGTCGAAGCACATGGAGCGCGCCTCGATCCGGCCCCGGCCGGTGCCCATGTCGACCAGGCCGGCGGCGGACTTGCCGGTCATGCTCGCGGGGCGGTCGACACCCACGATCTCGAGCACGGTGGGCGCCAGATCGCCGCCCTCGAAGGGCTCGACGACGCGCCGGTCGGCGGGCACACGCCCGGGCCAGCGCATGACGAAGGGGACGTGGACGCTGGTCTCGTAGACGTCGTCGCCGTGGTTGAACCAGACCTCGTGCTCGCCGAGCTGTTCGCCGTGGTCCGCGATCACCACCACCAGCGTGTTCCGGGTGTCCACCGCATCGAGGAGCCGTCCCAGCTGGGTGTCAGCGTAGGAGATCTCGCCGTCGTATTGGGCGAGCACGTAGTTGAGGTCGGTGATGCCCTCGAGGCTCTCCTTCAGGTAGCCCGCGACGTTCTTGACCGGCTGCATGGAGGTGTTCGACGGATCGGACTTGTCGCCGCTGTAGTACATCGTGTCGAAGGGGGGCGGCGGCGTGTAGGGGCCGTGGGCGTCGAACAGGTGCACCCAGGTGTAGGAGGCGCCCTTCTGCGCCTTCATCCAGGTGAGCGCGGCGTCCACGGTGTCCCCGCCGCGACGGTCCAGCTCCTCGTCGGGGCTGAAGTGGCGCTTGACCATCGCCCACACCCGGAACGCCACGAGGTCGCTCGAGCCCTTGAGCCACCCGAAGTCGTCGTCGTAGACCTGGAACCCGCGGGCGAAGCCCTTGTCCCCCTCCAACACGTAGGAGGACACGAAGGCGCCGGTGGCCCAGCCGCGATCGTGCAGCACCTCCGAGATCATCGGGTGGTCTTCGGGGACGGGGATGCCGTTGAGCAGCACGCCGTGGTCCCAGGGGCCCGAGCCGGTGAACATGCTCGCGTGGCTCGGCCCGGTGACGGCGGCGACCGCGGCCGCGTTGGTCCAGAGCGCACCCTCCTTGGCGAGGGTGTCGAAGTGGCGGGTGTCGATGGTGGTGTTGCCGTAGGCACCGAAGCGGTCGGCGCGGGTGGTGTCGAGGGTGACCATCAGGATGTTCGGCGCGCCGGGCGGCAGCGGAGCGGTCGGCGCCGACACCGCGCCCCCCACCGACGCGACCCACGCCCCGAGCGCGACGGCCAGGCCGGTCGCCGCCCCCGCGACGGCCCGGGCACCCCGGGCACCCTGGTAGGCGAGGAAGGCGAGGAGCAGGACCACCAGCGCGATGCCGGCGAAGCCGGCCGGGTTGCCCTGGAGCGGCCAGGGTTCGGTGAAGGGCGGCGGGTCGCTGAACCACACCACCGCCGCGGAGACGAGCGCCGGGCCCACCAGACCGGCCAGGAAGCCCGACCAGCGGGTGCGTCCCAGCGGTCGGACCCAGAGGCCGAGGGGGAGCGCAGCCGCCACGCCGATCGCCGCGGCCGTACCTGCCCCGACCGCCAGGAGCGTACCGGCGGCCACGCCGTCCAGGCCGAGGCGGCCGACGACCACCACCCGGGCCGCTTCCGCGAGCCCGAACAGGGCGCCACCCCCAGCGGCGGCGAGGAGGCCAGAGGCGAGCGCCTGGGAGCGGGTCGGGGGGGTATTCATGGCGAGCCTCTTTTCCCGGCGGGCGGGTGTGCGCCAGCCTGGAGATCGGATGAGCATGGGCGACGCGCGCATTCTACGTCGCGCGGTCTTCTGCTTCGCTTTCGGGCGAAAGCAGGAGTCGTGCAGAGACGTTGCAGACGTGCGATACTCGCCGGCCGTTGAGACCGGCTTCCTCGGTACCCCGGACAGTCACCATGCTCCGTGTTCGCGTTTCGGTTCCGCTCCTCCTCGGATTCCTCGCCCCCGGGTTCGCCTGGGCAGGCTCCGTCGCCATCACGCCGCTCATCCCGAAGGGAGTGGACGAGAAGGTTGCGGTCAACATCACGGGGCTCTTGAGCTCCGAGCTCGACTTCTCCGGCGCCTACGACTCGGTGGTGGAGGTGTCCCCCATGCCGGCCACGCTCAACGCCGCGTGCCTCGCGAGCACGAGTTGTCTCGGCGCGATCACCAAGAGCCACGGCGCGGACGCGTTGGTCGCCGGCTCGGTCGGCCCCGGCCCCGACGGCATCCAGCTCTACCTGGTCCTCTACGACGGCACGAAGAACACCATCGTCCGCAAGAAGACCTTCAACTCCCCGGCCGACCCGGGCAGCATCGCCAGCAACGCCACCGCCATGGTCAAGGAGTTGGTCACCGGTGAGAACCCCTCGGCCGCCAAGGCCGAGGCGGAGAGCGAGAAGTTCGTCGTCACCGCCGACGCCTCGGACGACTTTGCCTTCGAAACCCCGGCGCCGCCCCCGAAGTCGACGTCGTCGTCGAAGTCCTCCACCTCGACCAGCAAGACCACCAAGAGCGTCGCCCCGCCGCCGCCGAAGCCGCTGGAAGACGAGGAGGAGTTCCTCGAGCCCGAGGACGCCGAACGTGCCGAGGCCGCCAAGCGGGAGGCCGAGGAAGAGGCGCAGCGCCGGATCGACGAGGCGGCACGTGCCAAGTCCGAGGCTGCGGCCCGGGCCAAGGCGGCCGCCGAAGAACGCGCCCGCGAAGAGGAGCGGGAGCGCCGTGAGGCCGCGGACCGCGTCCGTCAGGAACAGGAGGCGCAGGCCCGCCGCGAAGCGGAAGAAGCCCGTCGTGCCGAAGAAGAGGAAGCCGCCGAGGCCCAGGAGCGCGCCGCCGCCGCCGCCGCGGCCAAGGCCCGCGCCGCCGCCGAGGCCCGCGCCGAAGCCGAGGCCGCCGCCCGGGCGAAGACCACCGCCTCCAAGCCGAAGACCTCCGACGAGGAGTTCTCCTTCGGCTCCTCCGCCGGGGACATCGCCATCGAGATCGAAGACGAGGACGCCGTCGCCGAGGAGGAGGAGGACCTCGAGGAAGAGCCCGTGCGCGCGCCGGCGAAGACCAGCTACTACAGCAGCGCCAAGACCACGACGCGGGTGGAGCCCGAAGAGGAGCTCGACGAGCCCACCCCGGTCAAGACCAGCACCTCGAAGTCCTCCAGCTCCTACTACGGCAGCAGCCGCAACGACGCGGACGACGACCGTCCGGCCCCGAGCCGCACCGCGACCTCGACGCGCTACGACGAAGACGAGGATCTCGACGCGCTCGAGGAGCTCGAGGAGCCCGAGGAGCCCGAGGAGGAGCCCACCCGGAGCCGCTATGCGGATCTGGAGGAGGACGAGCCCGCGAGCCGGTCCAGTTCGAGCAGCTCCAAGTCGAGCACCAGCGCGTCGCGGAGCAGCTCGAGCAGCTCCAAGTCCAGCAGCAAGGACGACCGCTACGAGGATCTCGACGGGGACCGCCGCTCCGGCTCGTCCTCCTCGTCCCGCAGCTCGTCGGTGCGGATGGAGGAGGAGTCCGACGGCGGCGTCAGCGTCGCCGGGCGGGCGGGCTACGCCAAGTACTACAGCTTCGACTTCATCACCTACGGTGCCGAAGTCGCCGTGCCCGTCGCCACCTCGGTGGTGTTCGTGGTCGGCGTGGAGGGGTTCTCCACCCAACGGGAGCTGACGACGGAGATGGTCGAGCAGATCGCCACCGAGCAGCAGCTCAACCCCAACGAGATCGACCGGAACCCCTGGAACACCATCCTCCCCATCAACGCCGGCATCCAGTACAAGTCCATGACCGGCGCGATCCACCCCTACGTGGGGGCCGACTTCACCGCCACCGTGTACACCGCCAAGCCCGACTTTGCGTTCGGCGGCCGGGTCCGGTTGGGAGTGGACTTCATGGTGGCCGACGTGTTCGGGTTCAACCTGAACGCCTCGGGCGGCATCATGTCGGGGAGCGAGTTCGACCAGACCGAGACCGGGGTCAAGAACACCGGCCTGGTCCCGCAGATCTCCGCGGGTACCGTCTTCCAGTTCTGATCCGGTGCACCGCGCCCTCGCCGTCCTTCAGGCGGGCATCTACGCCGCGCTGAGCTGGGAGGTCTCCCGTCGCTCGGCCGTGGACGCCGGCTTCCTCGCCGCCGCCGCGCTCGCCCAGGTCGGCGTGCTGATTCTGTGGCGCCGACCGCGCCCGGTGTCGGTCCTCGCCGGCCTGTCGCTGATCGGGGTGCTGGTGCCGTGGGCCCGGCTGTTCGCGTCCGCGGTCCACGTGAAGGCGACGGTGGGCCCCGAGACGGCCGCGCAGATGTTGAGCACCTTCGGCGCGACGGCGGTGGTGATCCCGTGGGTGCTGGTGGTGCCCCTCACCCAGCTTGCCCGGCACGGCTGGGGACGGGTCGGGTGGTTCACGCCCCTCGCGCTCCTCCCGGGCATCCTCGGTCCGGGGCTCTCCCCGCCCGCGCGGCTCGACCCCCTCGCCTTCCACCCCACCCCACCCCGCCGGACCGAGGTGTTCCCAGGCACCTTCCTCCCCGCGCCCCCGACCGACGATCGCCGCTGGAGCGAGGCCCCGCCGCTCACCCCGGCGGCCATCGACGACGCGCTCGCCGCCGCCGTCCACCACCTCGCCGTCAACCTCGGCGACGACGGCCGCTACACCTACATCGTGAAGGGCCCGAGCGGCGCCGCCGGCAGCGGCTACAACTACCCCCGACACGCCGGGACCACCTGGTTTCTCGCCCGCGTGGCGGGGGCGCTGGCCGAGACCCGCGCCCCCGTCGCCGCCGAGGCGGAGCGCGCCGCCCGACGCGCGCTGGCCCACCTCGTGGACGACACGACCCGCACGATCGGGAGCCGCAGCTTCGTGATGGACCCGACCCGGCGGGACGGCAAGGCCTGGATCGGCACCACCGCCCTGGCCGCGCTCGCCCTCGTCGCCCTCCCGACCACACCGGCCGACCTCCCGGTGCGGGACGCATGGGCCGCCCAGCTCGCCGCCAGCGTGGACGCTTCGGGGAAGGTGCGCGGCGAGATGTCCACCGCCGACGGGAGCTTCCCCGACCAGCCCGCGAACCCCTACGGCCAGGGCCAGACCATGCTCGCGCTCGCGGCGCTGGACCGGGCGGGGACCCCCGGCGTGCGCGACGCGCTGACCCGGGCCGCGGCCTTCGTGACCGAGGGCTACTACGGGACGGAGCACCCGCTGGCCACCGGGGACGAACACTGGATGTGCCTGGCCGCCCACGTCCTCGGCGGTCTCGGCCCCACCCCGGGAGGGCGGGGTGTGTGCGCCAGCTACGTCGCCACCGAACGGTGGATGGCGCCAGTGGGCGGGGGCGGGCTCCCCCCGGCGGCCGGCCCGGCGGGGGGCGCGGCCGAGGCGGTCGTGGCGCATGCCTGGGACACCCGCGATCCCGGGATGGTCGATCTGGCCAGCCGATACGGCCGCCTGTTCCTCCAGAACCAGTACCGCGCCGAAGACGCCCCGCTGCTCGGTCGCCCGGAGCGGCTCATCGGCGGCTTCCGGGATGGCGCGGCCAGCCTCGACGTGCAGATCGACGCGGTTCAGCACATTGGCTGTGCCCTCCTCGGGGTCGAGGCGATCCTCAGCGGACGCGCGCGCCCGGGGAGCTTCCCCTAAGCCAGCCGGCTACATCGCCGAATGGCCCGCCGTACCCACGATCCTGACACTCCCCGCGAGCTGCCGTGGACCGGCTTCTTCGTGTGGGTCGCCATGATCCCGGTGTTCATCGGGTCGTGGGCGGACCACGGGGGCGCGTTCTTCTGGCCCATCTTCCCCATCGGCGGGTGGGGAATCGCGCTCTACACCAAGTACGCGGAGATCAAGCGCCACAACGACCAGATCGTGTTCCGGCAACGCCGAGCCGCAGCCCTCGGCGCGCCCCCGGTCGCCGCCCTCCCCACCCCCGCCTCGACGCCCACCGCGGCCCCGGCCGCCACCCCCAACCGGGTCGGCGGAGGAAGCGCCGAGACCGCGGCGGCACCCCTGGTGCCCCAGAGCCTGCGCGCGGTGAGCGATGAGGTCGAGCGCCTCTGCCGGGACCTGATCGCTTCAGATCGGGGCCAGGTCGCCGAAGGAGTGGAGATGGGACTCCGCGAGGCGATCCGCCTCACCCACCTTCGTCACCAGATCGGGGACATCGACACCGTCCTCGCCGAAGCGCGTGCCGAGGTGGCCCACCTGACCGCCCAGGCCGAGAAGGCGACCGACCCCGCCGCGGCCGGCACCTGGCGGCAGTCGGCCGACGCGGCCGCACGCCGGGTAGAGAAGGTCGAGGCCCTCCGTGCGACCGACGAGCGCGCCGAGGCGCGGATCGCGTCCTTCGTCCAACTCGTGAAGTCGCTCTCCGTCGACGTGGCCCGCGAAGACCTCACCAGCCTCGACGAGACCCTCACCCTGGCCGACCTCGCCGATCAGGCCCACCGGGTCGACCGGGAGGTCGAGGCCCTCCACCGCACCAACGACGAGCTCCGGACGCTCTCTTCGACGCGTCGGGCTCAAGGAGCCTGACGTGGGTCCTTCCGATCCCGCCGAACGTGCCCGTCAAGCCGAGGCCGTCAGCGTCGTCCGCACCGGCGTCCCCGCCTACGCCTTCCTCAGCCTGCTGCTGTTCGGCCCGCCGATCCTGCGGGCCATCGGCATCGCGACCCCGTCGGGCACCCTCCAGTCGCTGTGGTCCGGCGGTCTGCTGCTCGCGTTGATCGTGTCGGCCGCCGTGATCATCAACCGCCTCGCCGGCCTCGGACAATACCGGGTGGGCGCCGGGCTCCGCTTCGACTTCGGAGCGGCCTTGTTCCGCGGCGAGTACGTGCCGGTGGGCGGCTCGTTGCCGGCGACGCCCGCGGTCTCCACGCCCTTGCCGGTGCTCCGGGCCGACGTCAGCGAGGTCCTCCCAACCCTGGTCGCCCGCGGGGACCTCCTCCTCGCCGAGACCCTCACCGCCGCCCTCAACGAGGCCGAGTCGGTCGCGCGCCTGATCGAGATCCACGACGTCAACCCGGGGTCGCGCCCCCTCCCGGCCGCCCGCACCGCCATCGGCGCGTACACCGACCACGTCCTCGGGCTCCGCAACGAGCTTCAACGGGGCGAGCTGGTGGCGGCGGCCAGCCTCGCCCGCGTCCAGGAGGACCTCCGCGCGCTACGGGCGGCGACCGACGCCCTGCGCAACGAGCCCCAGACGGCGGTCGAGTCCGCGTGAGCGCCGCGGCTACCAGCCGCAGCCCTCCGCGAAGACCTCCGGCCCAGCAGCCTGGTACTCGGCCAACCAGGTGCCGTAGAAGTCCCGCGCCCGGGTCACGAAGTCGGCCACGTCCGCGTCTGCGGCGACCGCCGCCGCCATCGCCGGCGAATCGAGGTCGATGCTGCCATCGGGGCGACCCAGGCCCGGGATCCGGGTGGACAGTCGCCGCACCTCGTCACCCTCCCCCCAGGGGTCCTCCGGCCCGGAGGGAAGCACCGCCGGGTCGTCCGACCACGCCTCGATGAACGTCGTCTCGCCGGCGTCGTTGTAGGTGAACTCCTCGTAGATCGGGCAAGTCTCGCCGGGCTCGTCCTCGTAGGCGAAGTCGACCCGACAGCGGACGAAGGGCTGTTCCCCGAAGAAGCGGCAGTCGCGCGTGGGCACCGCCGTGGGGATGAGGCGCACGATGGCGTCCACCGCTTCGAGATCGTCGCGGCCGTAGCCGGTCAGCTTCAGCCAGGGCGGCCACTCCCAGCGCGCCACGCCGGGGGCGTAGTCCGGACCCTCCGTGCCGTCCCAGGCGCTCTCCAGCGTGTCGAAGTAACGAAGCCCCTGTTCGCTGTAGGCGTCCTCGGCCAGCACCGGGCGCAGGCAGGTGGAGCGGGCATCCGCCCCGTCGTCGGCCACGCAGGGGTCAACCTCCGGCGCGGCCCCGCATCCGAGGGCGCCGAGGAGGAACAGCGGCGACGCCCCCATGTCTACTTGAACCGTTCCAGCGCCGCGCGCACCAGCGCCTGCGCGTCCGGCGAACCCGACGACCCGCCCGCGACCGGGCCCGCCGCCGCAGGGCCCAGCCCCGCCCGCGCCCGCGCTGCGAGCAGCGCCTCGACCTCATCGTGCCCCAGGGGCACCGGCCCCCCGAGCGGAACGGCCAGCGCGGCGATGTGGGCGACGTGCTCGACCAGCTCCAGGCGCAGGCGCGCCGTCTCGGCATCCGGACCCACCGCGAGCACGCCGTGGTTGCGGAGGAGGACGACGTCGCTCACGCCGATGACCTCGGGGAGGTCCCCGGGCGAGACGCAGCGGATGTCGGAGCCCAGCGAAACCACCGGCTCGGCCATGAACGGGCGCTCCCAGAAGGTCCGCCCCGCCACTGCCCAGGCGGTGGCCTGGGGAGGGTGCGCGTGCACCACCCACGTCACGTCCGGACGCGCCCGGTACACCGCGAGGTGGAGCGCGATCTCGCTGAACACCCGTCTGGTCCCGGACACCACCTTGCCCTCGGCGTCGAGCAGGACGAGCATCTCCGGAGAGACCTCGGCCTTGGAGACCGCGGTGGGAGTGGCGAGCAGCCGCCCGTCGGGCAGCCGGCAGGAGACGTTGCCGTCGTGGTTGGCGACCCACCCCCGGGCGTGGAGGTGGCGCGAGAGGTGGACGAGGTCGCGGGTCGCGGATTCGAGCACAGCCTCGGCTAACCCGCGCGCGGCCGGACGTTCAGGCCCCGGAGCGCGGTCGACGCGGCGATCGCGGCGACCGGGAGGAAGGTGGCCCCGTAGCGGGGGAACCACGCCGCGAGGAAACAGTGGGCGACGGCGACGAGCGCCAGCCCCAGCGCGTACGGCTGACGGCGGACGGCCCCCACCAACACCAACAGGGGAACCAGCGCCCAGGCGATCCGGCCCGGGGCGGCCAGGAGCGCGGCCCACCCCACGCCCGCCCCGTCCCGGTAGACCCCCAGGCCCCCGACCCACGCCGGATCGGCCCCGCCCGCGGGCGGCGGTGGCGAGATCATCTGCCCCGTCCCCGCCAGACAGGTCACCGCGTTGCGGAGGTACTCACCGGGCCGGCGGAACCAGAGCCGTCGGGACGCATCCCCGACGTAGGCCGCGACCGCGGTGGGCAGCGGGAGGTCGCGGCGTACCGGAAGCTCCGGCGCCGCCGCCATCAACGCCCCGAAGGCATCCATCACCCCGTCCACCCGGTGGGAGCCCTCGGCGACCATGATCCGCCCGAGCAGGGCGTCTTCGGGCGCCGCCCCGTCCCACTGATCCCACACCGGGCACGACGCGTTGACGTCGACCTGCGCGCTCGGACCCCAGTAGCCGACCGAGACCCCGTTGATCCCGACCAGCGCTGCCACGGCCAGCCCGGCGGTCGCGACGGAAACGCCGGCCACGAGCCCTATCCGCCACGACGCCAGCGCCCACCCCACGCCCAGGACCAGGGCCTCGGACCGCAGCCAGCAGGCCAACCCCAGGCAGACCCCGGCGTAGAGGGCGCGCCGCGCGGCGGGGAGGCCGGACCCGCCCGCGAGCAGCCAGGCCCAGGCGGTCAAGAAGAAGGCCGCGAAGCTCATCGGCTGGAGCGCACGTTCGAGCGAGGCGGAGCCGTCGGTGAGGGCCAGGCCGACCCCCACCGCCATCCACGCCCACCGCGGGGCGCCCAGCCGACGTGCGGTGTCCGCCGCGAGGAGCACCACCGCGATCCACGCGAGGCCCTGCACCGCGACGACGAGCTCGGCGGCGTACACGCTCGGCACCGCCGCGACCGGTCCTCCGGCGACCGCCTGCGCCGACGCGAGCACCAGCGGGTAGAGCGGCGGGCGCCCGGCGTCGTTCTCGACCCACCACGCCCCGCGCTGCAACCGCTCCGATCCCATCGCGTACAGCAGCGTGTCAGCGCACCACCACGGGTGGTAGATCCACGCCTGCACCACCCGCATCGCCGCCGCGAGCGCGGTCAGTCCGAGCAGCGCCCGACGGTCCATCCCGGGCGCAGGCTCAGCCGCGATGGATTTCGTCCACGATGCCGAGGATGACACTGTGGAACGGGTCTTCGTCACGCCCCAGCACCTGTCGGGCGGCGTTTCCTTCCCGCGCGCAGAGCACGAGGTCGCCCGGGCCGGCCTGGACCGAATCGACCGACAGGAAGCTCGCGCCCATGGGCGTCATCGCGTCGGCGGCGAGGGGCTGGACGACCAGCACCTTACGCCCGACGAACACCGGATGCTGGATGGTGGCCACCGTGCTGCCGAGTACCCGTCCGAGGATCATGCCTTCCCCCGTTTCACCGGCGTGACCCGGCCGGTAGGCGCCCGCGCGGGCGGCGGCACGACCACGATCCGGTCGCGCGCTTCGATGTGCACGTCGTCGCAGATGCGGACGATGCTGGCGTCCACCGGCGAGTAGGTGATGGGGAGGGTCAACGCGGCCTCGCGGCCGGTCACCCACTCGACCAGCTCGCCGCGGCCGCACTGCAGCGGGTCGCAGGCGACGATCGGGTCCCCGTCGGGCATGCCGTCGTGATCCTGGGGCTGGATGACCAGCAGGCGCACCCCCACGAGGGAGTCGTGCTTGACGGTGGCGACGACCGTGCCGAGGACGCGGGCGAGCTGCATCAGCGGGCTCCGAACGGGGCAGGCCGTAGCACGTGGACGAGGAAGTCGGGATGGGGACGGGCGATGACCTCGGCGCGGACCAGGCGCGACCGAGCGGTGAGGACCGCCACGGCGACCTCGACCGCGGCCTCGACGTCGAACTGCTCGCCGTCGACCACGAAGAAGCCCTTGCCGCCGAGCCCGCGCTCGACGCGCAGCCCGGTGAGGGACACCGAGGCGTTCTTGATGGCGCGATCGCAGGCCTCGAGCACCGCCGCGATGGAGGACCCCTCGATCACGCCCACGGTGTCGAACTCGCCGGTGTCGAACACGCCGGCGATGCCCGTCCAGACCCGCGGATCGACGCCCGGGAGCAGGACCTCGTCGACGAGGCACTCGGCCGCGACCTGACGCCCGACGGCGTGCGCGGCGTCGACCTCCGCCACGCCACCCCCGTAGAGGATCAGGAACCGGCCCGGCTCGATGAGGTTGGCCTCCACGATCGAGACCGGCGACTCCTTCACCAGCGCGTCCAGCGTGCGGTAGCCGCGCGCGACCGAGCTCAACTCGAGGAGCGCGAGGGCGTCCATACCGCTGGATCGGGTGACGGTCACACGATCCTGAAGTGGCCCGCCAGGGTGCAACGGCGCTCGCGCGTGAAGTTGAGCGCGGTCGTGAGACCCTCGCCGGTGGGGGAGGCGATGGTGAAGCTGGTGTAGCCCTCACCGCCGTACCCGAGGCCAGCGAAGTTCGGCTTGTTCTTCACGTAGATGGAGCAGTTCGACACCCGCGCCATGCGGTGCAGGTGATCGATGTTCTTGCTGTACATCGACGCGGTGTGCCCGTAGCCGTGCTCGGCCAACACCGCGAGATCGATCCCCTCGTGCACGTCCTTCACCCGCACGATGCCGACGATGGGCATCAGCAGCTCGGTCTGGACGAAGGGGTGATCGAACGGGACCTCGCAGATGATCAGGCGCGGGTCCCCCTGGAAGGGGACGTCGATCTCGCGCAGGTACGCGGAGGCGTTCTTGCCCACCCAGGACGAGATGGTGTGCTGCCGGTCGGCCTGGAGGATGAGCTTCTCGAGGCGGGCGACCTGGTGGTTGCGCAGCAACACCGCGCCGTTCCGGGTCATGGTCTCGATCAGGCGGTCGGCGATCTTGTCGACCGCGAAGACCTCTTTCTCGTCCGTGCAGATGATGTTGTTGTCGAAGCTCGCGCCCTGCACGATGCCCCGCGCCGCGGCGTCGAGGTCGGCGGTGTCATCGACGACCACCGGCGGGTTGCCGGGTCCGCCGCAGATGGCCTTCTTCGAGGCGGCGAGCGCGGCCTTGACCACCGCGGGGCCACCGGTCACCACGTTCAGCCGGATGCCCTTGAAGTTGAGCAGCTCGTTGGCGGACTCGATGGTGGGGCTCTCCACCGCCACCATGATGTTCTCGGGACCGCCCAGCTCCATCGACGCCCGGTTGATCAGGTCGATCACGTAGGCGGAGCACCGCTTGGCAGAAGGGTGGGTGTTGAACACCACCGTGTTCCCGCCCGAGATCATGCCGATCCCGTTGCAGATGATGGTCTCGGTGGGGTTCGTCGTGGGGGTGATCGCCGCGATCACGCCGTAAGGAGCCCGCTCGACCAGCGTGAGCCCGTCGTCCCCCGTGAACGCCAGCGGCTGGAGGATCTCCGGCCCCGGGGTCTTGTGGATGACGAGGAGGTTCTTCTTGATCTTGTCCTCGACCCGGCCGAGCTTCGTCTCTTCGACCGCCATCTCGGCGAGGGTCCGCACGTCCTCGGCGCAACGCCGGCGGATGTTCGCCACGATCTCCCGACGCTTCTCCAGCGGGAGCGCCACCCAGGTGGCCTGCCCCGCCTTGGCCGCGCCGTGACAGTCCGACACGGTCTTGAACACGCCCTTGGGCTTGGCCGGCGGATCGGACCGACGAGGGGCATCGCCCGACTTGATGCGGGAGAGCACGCTCTCGACGATGGACTCGATCTCAACGCGCTCCATCAGTCGTTACCCCGCAGTCGACTTGTCATAGACCACCTTGTTGTCCACCTCGACGACGTCGACGATGGCCATGATGGTGGCATCGATGGGTCGGCCGTCGGTCTGGCGGGTCTGACGCGCGCTGGACCCGGACGCGTAGAGGACCACCTCGCCGACCCCGGCGCCAACGGCGTCCGCGGCCACCACGAAGGAGTCCTTTCCGCTGCCGGAGAGCGAGAGGTCCTGCACCATGTAGAGGCGCAGGCCGTCGAGCTTCTCGTCCTTGCGCGTCGCCACCAGGGTGCCGACGACCTTTCCGAGCTTCATTGGAGCTTACTTGCCCGCGGTCGGGGCGCGCCCCAACGGGAGGACGAGGTCGAGGTTGTCGTGCGGGCGCGGAATCACGTGCACGCTCACGAGCTCACCGATCCGCTGCGCCTGACGGGCGCCGGCCTCGGTGGCGGCCTTGACCGCCGCGACGTCACCACGGACGATCGCGGTGACGTAGCCACCGCCGATCTTCTCGTACCCGACGAGCTCGACGCGCGCGGCCTTCAACATTGCGTCCGCCGCTTCGACCATGGACACGAAGCCCTTGGTCTCGATCATTCCCAGTGCGTCAGCCATTTGAAAAAGCTCCAGAGGAGGTTGGAAAAACTAGCGCTTGATGCCCTCGATCGCTGCGATGGCCGCAGCGGCCGCGCTGTCGATCTCGGATTCGGTGCCGCTCATCCACAGCCGCCCGAAGGCGCCGTAGGGTTGCAGGTTGATGAGGCTCACCTTGGCGGCCTTCTCGGCTTCGTTGGCGGCGAGGACGATCCACGCGGCGGGCTCGGTCTCGAGGATGAACAGGCTCTCCCCGGGGATGAGCATCATGCCCGACCGGTTCCGGTTGATGAGCTGGGCCTGGTAGGGCTCGACCGCGCGGATGATCTGGTTCGAGGTCACCTTGGGGGCGGTGGCCTGGTCGGAGCTGACCCCGATGAACTTGCAGATCGCATCCCCGGCGGCGAGGACCTCCCCCTTGTCGTCGTGGTGCAGCTCGAGAAGCCCGAAGGCCCGCTCGACGACCTGCACCGCGGGCACCGCCGCGGTCGCCTTGAGCGCGACGTCGGTGACCCGGTTGATGATCATGCCGGGCGCCGTCTCCACCCACAGCGACGCCTGACCGGCGAGCGGGAGGAACCCGCGGGCCGTCGTGCCTGTGAACGCCGCCAACTGAGGCTGAAGGGCGTCGAGGAAGGCGTAGCTGCGCAGCGTGATCGACAACGGAGGCTCCGGCAACGTCCGGGGCGGGCCCGGTCGGGAAGGGCGAGGATTACCGCACGCCGCGGGGGGTGTCAACGGGTGGCGTGCCATCAGGATGGCTCGCCTGCCCCCACCACGCCACGTTACAAGCGGGTGATGCGCCTGCTGCTCCCCACTCTCCTTCTCCTCGTCGGTTGCCCCGACCCTTCCCAGAACAAGGACAAGATGGGCCCCCAGCCCGGTATGGGGCCCGGAGGCGAGATGGCGCCTCCGCCCGGAGGTCCCGGCGGGCCTCCCGGGGGACCAGGCGCACCCGGCGGCGGTGGTGCGGGCGGGCCTCCGATGGCCGGAATGCGGCCGAGCGCGCGCTTCTCCGTGGCTGCGGGCCAGGGGGTCAAGATCACCGGAAAGGTGAGCTACGACGGAACGAAGACCGGCGCCATCCGGATCGACTTCCTGCGCACGACCGGAAGCCAGTTCCCCGAGCTGGTCCACAGCGTGACGCTCGACGCCCTCGGCGCGTTCGAGACCGAGGCGCCCAAGGACTTCGGCGCGGTCCAGGTCATGGCGTTCATCGACAGCGCCGACGATGGCCCCACCGCGGGCGAGCCCGCCGGTCTGTGGCAGAACCCGGTCGACATCAAGGACCAGCCCATCACCGGCGTCGACATCGTGCTCTCGGACCGTCCCGAGCTGAAGGATCTCGCGCCTCCCGGCGCCGACAAGGGCTCCCGCCCGCCGGGGCCGCCCCCCGCCGACGGCGCGCCGCAGCCGTCGGAGCCGGTCAACCCAGCCGGATCCGTCCCCGCGGGGGGGCAACCGCCCCCGCCGGCGCCGACGGACGCCCCTCCTACCGCTCCCAAGTAGCCCGGTGGGCGCGTTCGCCGGGGTGTTGCGCCCTGGCCGGGCGTCGGAGCCCTCGGCGCTGATCTCGATGTTGCGGTGCATGGACAGCCGCGGACCCGACGCGCGCACCACCGAGGTCTTCGCGGGTGGGGTGCTCGGCGCGTGTGTCGACAGCTCGGGCCCGCCGGCGTGGGACCTCTCCCGGCGCTGGTTGGTCTTCGTCACCCAGGCGCCGACCAATCTGCGCGCCCTCCGCACCGAGCTCGCGGCGCGCGACCGCGTCGGCCCGGAGGCCTCCCCTTCGGCGTTGGCGGCAGCCATCTTCACCGAGATCGGCTTCGAGCGCGGCCTCGGCCGCCTCGAGGGGGACAGCGCGATCGTCGCCTGGGACGCCCAGGATCAGGTGCTCTACGTCGCCCGCGATCGCGCCGGCCTCTTTCCCGTCCACTTCACGCGCCTGCCCGCGGGGGGGCTCGCGTTCGCGACGGATCTGTCGGCGCTCGCGGCGCTCCCTGGCTTTCATCGTGCGGTCGACCCCGCGGCGGTCGCGACGCTGGCGGTGCTCGGCCTGTTGCCCCCACCGGAGAGCCTGCTCGACGGCGTCGAGCACCTGGGAGCCGGCACGCTGATGAAGGCGGGGTCAGGCGGGCACGTGCTGCTGCGCTGGTGGGAGACGGGCGCGAACCCGGCCGGCGGCGATGGCGCCGCGGTGCAATGGGCCAAGAGCCTGCGGATGTCGATCGAGCTGGCGACGCGTCAACGCGGCGGGGACCAGGTCGCGGTGGCCTGCGGCGGCGGCGCGTACAGCCGGGCCCTGGCCCGGATGGTCGACCCCTCCGGCACCGGCATGGACGTGATCCGCTTCGGACCCCGGGGCACCGTGGACCTCTCTCCGGGGGACCTGGAGGGGGTGCTCGACGAGATGGCCGCGGGTCTCGGAGAGCCGACGGTGGCCCCCGAGGGCATCGGTTGGTGGGTCGTGGCGCGGGAGGCGTGGCGGCGCGGCCACACCTGTGTGCTCACCGGCCTGGGCGGGACGGCGGCCTTCGAGGTCCCGGTCGCGGGCACCCGCCGGCGGCTCGCGGGGACGCTGGGCATCTCGAAGCCGCTGCAGCCGCACTGGGCGCGCCCCCTGCTGGCCCCAGACGCGACCGACCCCGTGTGGGCCGCCATCGACCTCCTCGAAGCGGCGTGCCCCACCACCGTCGCCGACGCGGCCGGGCCCTGGCTCGCGCGTCGCCTCCTGCTGGCGGAGCGGATGTTGGCGCCCGCCGAGCGTGCCTGCGCCGCCTTCGGGGTGCGTCTCGCGGCGCCGCTGGCCGATCCGCGCCTCCTCACCCTCGCGGCGTCGATCCCGCTCGAGCACCATCGTGCCGGGGGTGTTCCCCGCGCGCTGTTCCTCCGCGCCGTCGCCGATCTGGTCCCCGCTGCGCCCGCGCCTTCGGCCCCGCTGCCGATCCCGCTCGACGTATGGTTTCGCGGGCCGTGCCGGGGCCTGCTCGACGGGCTCCCCGACCGGGTGGCGTCGATCGTCGCGCCGGCGCACACGCGCGCGCTGATCGACGGGCACGCCGCCGGCCGCTTCGACGCCAGCCGGCGCCTGTGGGCGCTCCTGCTCATCGA